>JAKSIF010000012.1 GCA_024398965.1 Fibrobacter sp.
ATTTGTGGTTATTTCAAATCTAAAAATTGGAACATCCTATTTTTTTACCCCCTTAAAGGAATTTGCGAAAGACAATATACGTTATCCACGGCTTTGCCAAATAACTTGTAAAAAAAGAACCCTTGGTTCTTAACCAAGGGCTCCTTAAACCGCAGAATTGCCTTACGGATTACTGACGCTTACGCCAACGGCTCCAGCGTCCGCCTCTTCTCCTCGGTCATTTCGGAGTGCAAGCACTCCACCGCGACTTGAGGTCTCCGTGAGCAAAAGGTCCCTGGTTCATCACCAGGGACCTTTTAGCGAGAGCGAGTGCTAACGAGATGTACTTATCTCTATTCTAGCACGAGCGGTCATTACTCAGCGTCCATGTCGGCTTCGTCGATTTCAGCGTTGTGGTAAACGTCCTGAACGTCGTCGTGATCTTCGAACTTGTCGATGAGCTTGAGGAGCTTAACGGCATCGTCGTGACCCAGCTTGACGGGATCGTTTGCAACGTAGGTGATTTCAGCGCTCATCATTTCGATGTTTGCACCTTCGAGAGCGCGGGTAACGGCGTCGAATGCTTCCGGAGAGGTGGAGATTTCATGAACGCCATCTTCGGTGCTCATGTCTTCTGCGCCAGCTTCCAAAACCAAGTCCATAACCTGGTCTTCAGGATACTTTTCTGCATCGATAACAATCATGCCCTTGTAGGTGAATGCCCAAGTAACGGAACCGGTTTCGCCCATGGCGCCGCCGTTCTTGTTGAAGATGTTACGGATTTCAGCAACGGTACGGACCTTGTTGTCGGTCATGCACTGCACCATGATGGCAATGCCTGCAGGACCGCGGCCTTCGTACAGCGGTTCGGTAACGTCTGCGCCACCGTTAGCGCCAGTACCCTTGGCAATAGCACTTTCGATGTTCTTAGTGGGCAAGCTCTGAGACTTGGACTTGATGATTGCAGCACGGAGGCGGGGGTTTGCATCCGGGTTGCCGCCGCCAAGCTTAGCAGCGATAGAAATTTCCTTAATCAACTTGTTCCAAGCCTTGGCGCGAGCAACGTCAGTCTTGGCTTTCTTACGTTTGGTGGTGGCCCATTTGGAGTGACCGGACATATTATACCTCTTGTGGGTTCGTTAAATTTCGCGGTTAAATTTAAAAATTTTATTCGAAGATTACTTTTTCAGCTTCATCTTGCACTGGCGCTTTTCCTTAACGCTCATGCCAGGAGCATCGCAATCATCATCGGAAGAGACCTTCTTCTTCTTGGACTTCTTCTTCTTGGGGGTTTCGTCCTCGTCTTCATCGTAGGACTTCTTTTTCTTCTTCGGCTTTACCTCTTCCTCGTCTTCGTCGGCCTGAACACGACGCTTACGGGTGGAGATGGTACCATCGTCATCGGAAAGCTTATGCTTCTTCTTTTTCTGCAAAGCCTGGAGTTTTTTCTTATCCAGAGGATCTGCGGAAGCCTTGGTGATGGCACCTTCATACTTGCCGCCCCAGACATTGCCCAGCAGGGAACCAGACTCAAGAGCGTCCTTCAGGATGCCCAGAGCCCAATCGTCATTGGCGGGAGGCAGAAGCTTGAACTTCAGGTTACGAACACGTGTCGGTTCTTCTTCGTAGTACAGCATGATATCGAAGAAGCCCACCTGGTATTCCTGACCATCCGAACCTGCTGCAGTAGACGGAACGTATGCAAGCACAGCATAGACGTCACCATCGAACAGACCGGTAATCAGCACATCAGGATCGCCACCGGGAGCCTGGACTTCACCAGTTGCCTGGAAAGCCCACGGAGCAACGTCCACGGTAAGCTGGAACTTATGGAAACCCTTCTCGGCCTTCTTAAGCTTAAGCAGAGCACCAGAGAAAGCCTGGAACTCGGGCTTAACAGACTGAGCAGAGCAGACTACGGCAAAAGCCATAAAAAGAACTGCAAGTAACTTTTTCATAGGTCTTTTCCTTTAACGTTTATTCGTAACCCAATCCCCAAAAGACTTAGTTCTTGTAGAACAGAGCCTTGGCAGCCTCGAACATAGGATCCTTTTCATCCGGGTTGCGGCATTCGGTATAGATACGAACCTTGGGTTCGGTACCGGACGGGCGAACCAGCATCCAGGAGTCGTCTTCGAAAATAATCTTAACGCCATCGAGAGTCAAGAGCTGCTTAACAGTCTTTTCGGTAGAACCGACCATGACCTTAGCACCGACCTTGGCAGCTTCTGCAACAGCGTCAACCTTGGCCTTCAGCGGAGCGCCAACCAGGGACTTATCCACTTCGAAGCCTGCACGGCTCGGGTAGAAACGGCCGTATTCTTCGTACAGGGCATCCAGGTATTCACCCAGGTTCTTGCCGGTAACAGCCATGATTTCGAGAGCAATGAGGAGACCGAACTGGGCATCCTTTTCGAGGGTGTTGTTAAGGCCGGAGATACCATCGGATTCTTCGAAGGCGACCAAAGCCTTGTCCTTAGCGGTACGAGACAACCAGGGGCGGAAGTTCTTGAAGCCCACCGGAGTTTCCATAACAGGAACGCCAAGCTTTTCGGCAATGATGTTCACGAAGTTGGAAGTTGCAACAGACTTTGCAACAACGCCCTGTTCCTTACGCCAGGTAGCCATGTAGTGGAAAGCGATCGCACCGAACTGGTTCATGTCGATTTCGCGAGAGCCATCGTAGAAGCGGATACGGTCACCATCCGGGTCAAAGATTGCGCCAAGGCGGAACCAGGACTTGCTTTCGTCCAGAACCTTGCGAACCTTTTCGAGGTTCTTGGAGGACGGTTCCGGTGCGATGCCGCCGAAGAGGCTGTCGTCTTCGTTACGAAGAGTGATGAGGCATTCCGGATTGTCGAGGAGGGCGGCCGGACGACGACGGGTGGAACCATGAACGTGGTCGCAAACGAGAGTCAGGCGACCCTGCTTGATGAATTCCTTGATACGGTCGAACTTGATAGTGCCCTGCTTAACGAGGAATTCCTTGTAAATCTTGAGGGAGTCAATAATTTCCCAGTCAACCTTGGATACCGGTTCAAACTTCCAGGTAGCCATCATTTCGTTGGAGAGGGCGGTAATCACGTTGGTGATTTCCGGACCTGCAGGACCACCATCAGCCGGGTTGAACTTGATGCCGTTGTAGTGGCTGGGGTTGTGGCTCGGGGTCATGTTGATAGAGCATGCAGCACCCAGCATTTCGATTGCAGCGGAGAATTCCGGAGTAGGCATTTCGTTGCCGTAGTAGACCTTGACGCCAGCCTTGGCAAACTGGTCTGCAACAGCTTCGCAGAATTCGTGGCCCAGGAGACGGTTATCGTGGCCAACTACAACGCCACGCTTCTGGAGGTCAGCAAAATCCTTGACGCCGAGAGCTTCGAACATGGCTGCATCGGCTTCCTTGTAAAGACGAACGATTGCGGCGCCAACAACCTGCAGATTACGGAGGGTAAATTCAGAGCCGATTTCACCACGCCAGCCAGAAGTACCAAAGCTAACCTTAGCCGGTTCCTGGGAGGTGAGAGCCACCTGCTTAACCTGTTCTACCAGAGCCATGTCCGTTGCGGGGTTGAATTCCGGGGACTGGATCTTCTTCCAAATCTGAGTAATGTTTTCCATATGGGTTCCTGTTTTAAAGTTTTACAGTCCTAATCTAGTAAAAAAGGCTTTTTCATATTTGGAACCACACCGATAATTAAGGAATACAGGTTCAAAAAAGCATCCATTTGAAACCAATTCAACCAGAAAGACAGGTCCAAACCGCCCAGGATTACATACAAACTAGCAAAATCTGCGATACAGATGCCAAATCATCACAAAGTGCCATATAAATTGTCACAAAATACCACCAAATCTCGCCTGTTTCGCTCTTTTTTATCTATTTTATGGCCATGCAAATTACTAAAGCTTCTCAACTTACTGGTGTTTTTCCCGCATTGTTCACCCCGCTGATGGACGATGATCCCAAGAACCTTCGCAATTCCGTCGACTACAAGAAGATGGAAAAGATGATCGACGACCTCATTGCCTCTGGCGTCTCCGGCATTCTCCCGGTTGGCACCACTGGTCAGAGCGCCACCGTCTCCCACAAGCAGCACATGGACATTATCAAGTTCACTCTTGACTATGTCGGTGGTCGCGTTCCCGTCATTGCCGGCGCAGGCTCCAACTGCACCCGCGAATCCGTGGAAATGATCGAAGAAGTGCTGAAGATTGCCGAAGTTCCCGTTCTCTGCGTGACCGGCTACTACAACAACCCGTCCCAGGAAGGCATCGAAAAGCATTTCCGCACCTTGAGCTCCGAAACCGGCGCCAAGATCATTATTTACAACGTTCCGGGCCGTACCGCTAGCTACGTTCATCCCGACACCCTCATTGCTCTTTCCGAAGACAAGAACATCATCGGTCTTAAGCAGGCCGTTGACTTCCGTATCGGCGAAAAGTATCACGAAGATACCCTCCGCGTCATCAAGGAAACCAAGAACAACGACTTCGCCGTTCTCTCTGGCGAAGACGGCTTCTTCATCGACATGCTCGAAATGGGCGGCCAGGGCCTCATTACCGCAACCGGTAACATCCCCGAAGCAGCAAAGATTTTCTCTGACCTGTACAAGGCTTACGTTGCAGGTGACGCATCCAAGGCCAAGGACCTGCAGAGCGCAGTCCGCGACTACGTGGAAACCACCTTCTGCCGCAAGAACCCCATTCCTCTGGGAACCTTGTTCAACAGCCCGTTGTTCCAGCCCATGACCAGCGTGAAGGATACCGCCCGTGGCGAAGAAGCCGTGGAACGCATCATGAAGCTCATCAACGAAAAGGCCGAAAGCCTCAAGAAGTACCACGTTTAATAGGAGATTTACAATGGCTAAGAATCAGAAGTCCATTTACGATGAAATCTGCGACTACCTCAAGAAGCAGAAGCTCCTCCCCGTTCCCGTTCAGGCTCTGAACGACGACATGGAAGCAACCCGCTACTTCGGCGGCGACCTGAAGGAATTCATTGCTGCAGCAAAGACCCTCGGTGCAAAGTCCATCTTTGTTGAAACCCTCTATCTTGAAGACGACGAATTCTACTACGATAGCGGCATCGATGACGAAGAATATCTTGAAATGAACGGCTGCGGCTGCTGCTGTGGCGATTGCAAGTGCGGTTGCTGCGAAGACAAGAAGGCCGACAAGAAGTCTTCCAAGAAGGCTGCTAAGGTTGAAGAAGAAGAAGAAGACGGCGTATGGCTGGAACCGGAAGATCTGGACGGTCTGGACCTCACCCTCCTGAAGCCCGAAATGGCAAAGTACCTGGACCGCGTTGGCGAAAGCTGCGGTGTCCGTCTTACCGTTCCTGGCCCCGATCATCTTGAAGTAGAAATCTTCGCAGACTGGTACGACGACTTTGCCGAACTGGTAGACGAAGCTTCCGAAATCATCGAAGAAGATCCGGTCGGCGCTCTCGAAGACATGCAAGCAGCATTCGATGCCGCTGAAAAGGCTGCCGAAGCCGAAGAAAAGGCCGCCAAGGCTGCCGACAAGGCCAAGGGCACAAAGAAGATTGCTGCACACCCCCCGAAAAAGAGTAAGTAAGGCGATATACGAAACTTTAAAAAACGACCGGTTTTACCGGCCGTTTTTTTTGTGTCATTCATGATAACGAAAAGTCCCAGCACTAGCCGGGACTTTTCAATTTGCTTTAAATACGCAAAGCTTTTAAGTATGGTACAACTTTGAAGTCTGATAATTCGGTTCAGAGGTCAAGTTCACACCCAGGCGGCGGAACACGCCCACATCTACCTGAGACAAAATCACGCTGGAATGAACATCGCAGTGACGCAATTCAGGCAGCTTTTCCAAGGCGATCTTTGCGTTGTAATCGGTGAGAGCGCAAACAGAGAGAGCCACCAGCACTTCGTCCATGTGGAGGCGGGGATTGGTATGGCCCAGCTGCTTTGTCTTCAGGCTCTGAATGGGTTCAATGACCATGGGAGAAAGCAGGCGGACTTCGTCGGGAATGCCTGCCAGGTGCTTGAGGGCATCCAGAAGCATTGCAGAGGAAGCGCCCAGCAAGGAGGAAGTCTTTGCAGAGATGATGGCGCCATCCTGAAGTTCGATAGCCACTGCGGGGCCGTTGGTTTCTTCGGAGCGCTTGAGAGCGGCTGCCACAACCGGGCGGTCTGCGGTGCTGACGTGAGCCTGTTCCATGACCAGCTGCTGCTTGTAAACCTGGTCCTGATCGGCGTTGCCCTTACGGACATCGCAAAGGGTGTTGTAGTAGCGGCGGATGATTTCCTGCTTGGCGGCTTCGCTGACGGCTTCGTCGTCAACGATGCAGTTACCGGCCATGTTCACGCCCATGTCGGTGGGGCTCTTGTACGGGGACTCGCCAAGGATGCGGGTGAACAAAGCGTTCAGCACGGGGAACACTTCAACGTCACGGTTGTAGTTGATGGTGGTCTTGCCATAGGCTTCCAGATGGAACGGGTCGATCATGTTCACGTCGTTCAAGTCGGCAGTTGCTGCTTCGTAAGCCAGGTTCACCGGATGCTTCAGAGGAATGTTCCAGATGGGGAATGTTTCGAACTTGGCGTAACCGGCCTTGACGCCGCGGGTATTTTCGTGATAAATCTGGGAAAGGCACACAGCCATCTTTCCACTTCCCGGACCTGGGGCAGTTACCACCACAAGTTCGCGGGTTGTTTCAACAAACTGGTTCTTGCCGTAGCCGTCGTCGCTCACTACCAGAGGAATGTTGTTGGGGTAGCCAGCAATAGGATAATGACGGTAAACCTTGAGACCAAGTGTTTCAAGCTTCTTCTGGTAGGCAAGTGCGCTGGGCTGGTCCTGCCAGCGGGTCAGTACCACGCTGCTCACATAAAGGCCATAACCGCGGAAGGCGTCGATCAAACGGAGAACGTCCTGATCGTAGGTAATGCCCAGGTCACCGCGGACCTTGTTCTTTTCGATATCGTTGGCGTTAACGGCGATAATGACTTCGGCCTTATCCTTCAGCTTTTCGAGCATGCGGATCTTGGAATCCGGAGCGAAGCCAGGCAGCACGCGGCTTGCGTGATGGTCATCGAACAGCTTGCCGCCAAATTCAAGATAAAGCTTTCCACCGAACTTTGCAATACGTTCGGCAATCTTCTCGGACTGCGTTCTCAGGTACGCGTCGTTATCAAATCCAACTTTGAACATATAAGCTCCACATGCATTAAATTTATCGGGGTAAAAATAAAAAAATGATGTTTTTCCTTTCAGAAAAAAGGGCAAAAAGAAAGACGCAAATCGGGTGGGATTTGCGTCTTCCTCTAGAGGATGTGCCTGCTATTTGTCCACCACCAGGGTGGCGGACCCGTAAGCCTTGACCGGATTGCCATTTTCGTCAAATTCCGTGGTATAGCGGACATGGAACGGGATGCGTTCTGCGGTCAGGGGAATAACTCCCTCAATGGATTTTAGTCCATTATCAATCTGGCGCATCCAGTCGCGATACATGTCGGCATAGTCCGCCGGGAACAGACCATTTTCAATCAGCGGTTCGGGATAGTTCCTGATCAAGGGCGGCAAGCCCAACACGCCCTGGCAACGGAAGCAGGGACGCATTTCCTTCGTGGCGATGGTGTACTCCCACAGGAACATGTTGGCCTGCTCCACGGCAGCCTTGAAGTTCTGTTCCTGACGGACCAGTCCCTGGTAGGCATTCTTCTCTGCGGTAATGTTACGCACCATCACATAGAACAGGCGACTGACCTTGCTTTCACCAATAAGCTGAATGGAACTGCGAATGCAGATACGCTCCGTTCCGCAACAGCCCGAAGTTACGTTTCGCCAGGTTTCGCATTCCTGTTCTTCGTGGGTTTCCACAACCTTGTCCAAAGTAGCCTTGAAAATCTTTCTGGATTCCGGCTCCTGAGTATCAATGGGATTCAAAGCCACAATCTCGCTTTCGGACAAATTCATTCCAAGTTCGCGGACATACTTCTGATTCACCCGGAGAATCTCCATCGATTCAGAATCATTGCGAACTTCCATAATGGCGGCGGCACCGACGAAGTTGCTGAAAATCAAGGTTTCCATGGAAGTCGGATTCCAGAACTTGCCGGCATCCACAAACTGGTCCAGGTTCATTTGGGGAACCATTGTACCCACAGATTTTCCACTTAGCAATTTTGCATAATCTGCGGCAGGCATGGGCTTGGAATAGAGATAGCCCTGGATGTAGTCGCAACCCACACTCTTAAGGAAGTCAGCCTGCTCCACAGTTTCCACGCCTTCGGCAATCACGGGGAGCTTTAGCCACTTGGCCATGCGGACCACAGAACTCAAAATGGTTCCTCCGCGTTCGCTACCAATGGCTCCGCCAATAAACTTCAGGTCCAGCTTAAGGACATCAAACTCGATATCCTTCAGAATATTCAGGGAAGAATAGCCACTACCGAAATCATCCATCTCGACGGTATAGCCGAGGTTATGCAATTTCTTGATGGAATCGATAACCACCTGGGCGCCGGAAACGGCTGCAGTTTCCGTCAATTCCACATGGATAAAACGTGTAGGAATATCGTACTTTTGGCGCAAAGCCTCAAGACGGTCGATGTAGTCCTCACACAGGATGTCATTTCGGGACATGTTTACGGAAGCCCGCACCAGGGACTTCTTGCTGTCGATGCAATCCCGGAGGAAGCGGCAGACTTCTTCGAAAACATACAGGTCCAAGGCGGGAATCAGTCCCATCTCCTCAAGAGCCGGAATAAAGTCCGCCGGCGAAATGAAACCATGTTCGGGAGATATCCAGCGAACCAGCGCTTCGGCTCCAATTAAGGCTCCGGTGGAATGGTTGTACTGAGGCTGGAAGTAAACGGAAAACTCGCGATTGGCGATCGCGTGTTCAAATGATTCCGAAATATGGCTAAAATCGATCATGACGATTTCCCTTGGATACTATACACAGGAAACCTATACTTTTTTTTACATAAAGCGAGATAAAAAGTTCCGCTGCAAGGCAAAGAAGTCCCACAGCCATATTCTAACATGGAATAAAAAAGTCCCGCCAAGCGAAAACTTAGCGAGACTCAAATGCTACAACCTTAATCGCGAAGATTATACGACGCGGGGTACAAAGATTGGATAAGCGAGGATTACTAGGCCGCAGGCCCCGAAGCCGTACATCTAGTACGGCGAGTGGGCCGAGAACGACGTAAGCCGAAGCTTAGACAACCTTTGTCATGCCGGACATGCGAGCGCGGAGCCAAGCCCCGATTTCTTCAACCGGGTGCTTACGGATGTTGGCATTGACCTTGATGAGTTCTTCGTTATCAACAGCGGTGGACTTGCCTTCGCCGAAGATAGCGCCGATGTCTTCCTTAGTGACTTCGGTAGCCATGAAGTCCTTCAGCAGAGGCACGCACTTGTTAGCGAACAGGTAGCAGCCGTATTCTGCGGTATCGGAGATCACGCGGTTCATTTCGAACAGCTTCTTACGAGCAATGAGGTTTGCAATGAGCGGAGTTTCGTGGAGGGATTCGTAGTAAGCGCTCATGGGCTTGATGCCGACGGAGCACATGGTTTCGAATGCCAGTTCCACACCGGCCTTGATCATAGCGACCATGAGGACGCCACGGTCGAAGTATTCCTGTTCAGAGATAGCCTTATCGGTAGCGGCAACCTTTTCGAATTCCAGTTCGCCAGTAGCTGCACGCCATGCGAGAAGGTCCTTGTCACCAGCTTCCCAGTCGATCATCATGGTAGAGGAGAACTTACCGGAGATGATGTTGTCCTGGTGTTCCTGGTAGAGGCCGCGCATGATGACCTTCATCTTTTCGGAGAGTTCGTTTGCACGAACCTTAGCCGGGTTGGAGAGACGGTCCATCATGTTGGTGATGCCACCGTGCTTCAGAGCTTCGGAAATGGTTTCCCAACCGTACTGGAGGAGCTTGGTTGCGTATGCCGGTTCAACACCGAATTCCTTGACCATCTTGTCGTAGCAGAGGATAGTACCGGTCTGGAGCATACCGCAGAGGATGGTCTGTTCACCCATGAGGTCGGACTTCACTTCTGCAACGAAAGAGCTTTCGAGAACGCCCGGACGGTCGGCATGGAGACCAGCGGCGTAAGCCTTGGCATAGTCCCAACCCTTGCCTTCGGGGTCGTTTTCGGGGTGGACTGCGATCAAGCAGGGCATACCGAAACCGCGAACGTATTCAGAACGGACTTCGGAACCCGGACCCTTGGGAGCCACCATGATAACGGTGATGTCTTCACGGATCTGCTGGCCTTCTTCAACGATGTTGAAGCCATGGCTGTAGGAGAGAGCTGCGCCCTTCTTCATGAGCTTCATGACAGCGGGGATCACGTTGTGGTGCTGCTTATCCGGTGTGAGGTTGCAAACCAGGTCAGCAGTGGGGATCATTTCTTCGTAGGTACCGACGGCGAAACCGTTTTCGGTAGCGTTCTTCCAGGACTGGCGCTTTTCGGCGATTGCTTCCGGACGGAGAGTGTAGGAAACATCGAGACCGCTATCACGCAGGTCGAGACCCTGGTGGAGACCCTGAGCGCCGCAACCGACGAACACGATCTTCTTGCCCTTGAGGGCTTCTACACCGCGAGAAAATTCGGAAGAATCCATGAAACGGCAGTGGCCGATTTCTTCGAGCTGACGACGCAGCGGGATGGAATTGAAGTAATTGATACCCATGATTATTTAACCTCTTTTGAGTAGTAATTAAAGTTTTCGGGTGAAAATATAACAAATTTTCTTTTTTTCTATCTTTCCGTCATCGAAAACAAGGAGTTTCTATGATCAAGTATATCGATTTTGAACCAGACGCCCGTAAAGCCCTCGAAGATGGCTCCGCCATCGTAGCCCTGGAATCAGCCGGTGCATTTGACGGAATCCCCTACCCCGAAAACTTCAATACAATCAAGACCCTGGCAAACAGGGTCCGCGAGGTTGGAGCCATTCCCGCCCACATCGTCATCAAGGACGGCCGCATCAAGGTGGGTCTCTCCGACGAGGAAATTGAGGAATTCGCCAAGAAGCAGGGCAAGCTGATCAAGGCTTCCCGCCGAGACATCCCCATGCTCATCGCCCAGAAGAAGGACGCCATCATGACCATCGCCGCCACCATGCTCATTGCAGACCTGGTAGGCATCAAGGTGGTTGCCGGCGGCGGTATCGGCGGTGTGCACCGCGGTGCAGAAACCTCCATGGACATTTCCGCCGACCTGGAAGAGCTAGCCGTAAGCAATGTGGTCTGCGTCTGCTCTGGCGCCAAGTCCATTCTGGACCTGGGCCTGACCCTGGAATACCTGGAAACCAAGAGCATTCCAGTCATTGGTTACGGCACCGACAAGCTGCCAGCCTACATGGCCCGAGAAAGCGACTTCAACGTAGACTACCGCGTAGGTGATGTGGAAACCATCGCCAAGGCCTTCGATGCCAAGATGGCCCTGAACCTGGAAGGCGGCCTTCTGGTCACCAACCCCATTCCCGAGCAGTACGCTGTGAACGCAAGCGAAATGAACCGCGCCATCGAGAAGGCTGTGAAGGAAGCCGTGTGGGACGACATCAAGGGCAAGGCCATCACGCCTTACCTGCTGAAAAGCGTCAAGAACCAGATGGGCGCCGAAAGCGTAGAAGCCCAGAAGCACCTGCGTCTGAACAATGCGGAACTTGCCGCAAAAATCGCAAAGGCATTGCCCTAGCGAATCCCATGGTTTAGAAAATTATTTCTGGTCAAGCACGTGCTTACGCCACTTGCCACTCTTCCAGCGTAGCCAGAAGATGATTGGAGCCGTGGAGTAAACTCCCACCACAATAATCCAGGCATAATGGCCAGGAACACCTAGATGGTAGGTAGACACGTAAAGGGCTACGGTATTGAACCAGTTCATGATTCCGCAAGCAAACATTACCCAGACCGTATCGCCTGCGCCACGAAGGGCACCACAATAAATCACCAGCAGCACTTCCACAAAAATGTAGACGGTTGCAATTCTCAGCATGAAAATGCTCATGGGCCTTGCGGTTTCAAAGATGGCGATGGCATCAGCCGTTGCCGTAGCATCGGGTCTAAAGATATCTGTCAATACGCCTGGCAGGAAAATCAAGAGAACGCCAATAATCAAGGAGTAGGCCCAGCCCACCTTAAGGCCGGAGCGTGTAGAACGTGTAGCCGCAGCCGCCTGCTTTGCTCCCACGTACCGACCAACCAGGCTAGTTGACGCCACCTCCAAGCCCATCAGGGGGACATAAGCCACCATGTCCCAGTTGAACATCACGGAAGCAGCGGTCGCCATTTCGGGACCAAGCCCGTGGAAAATCAAAATCATCAGCTGAAATGCGGCCATGTTCAAGAACATTTCCACACCCGAGGGCAATCCCCGCCTAAGCAGTTCCTTGACCTGGCTTCTGTTCAGCCTCAGGTTGGAACGGGTTGCAAAACGGGAATGATTTTTCTTTCCAAAGTAGACTACAAAGAGCATTGCCGTGGAGACAATGTTCCCGATAACGGTTCCGTAGGCGGCGCCAGCAACACCAAGACGCGGGAAAGGGCCAACCCCAAAAATCAGGAAGTAATTGCAAACAATGTTTACCAGCATGCCCACGAAGGCAGCCTTCATGATGATCTTGGTTTCGCCAATACCGCTGAAGAAACAGGGGGCGGCATTTCGGATAAGGGTCACCACCCCGCCCAGCATCAAAATGTTAAAGTAAGTCTTCTGGTAGGCAAGCTGGTCGGCGGCCAATCCCTGCAATCCAAAGACAAAGTGCCCCAGGGGTATGGTCAAGTAAAGAAGAGGCACGCAAACTACGGAAAGATACACAGCCTGCATGAACACGCTGGCACATTCATTCTTACGGCCGGCTCCAAAACGTTGTGCCACCATGGCGGTGGTGTAACTGATCATTCCCGTAAAGAAGGTGGTGAGAACCATATTCATGCCACCTGCCCCAAGGCTTGCATTCATCTCGGCAGGACCCAGCTTGCTTAGGAACAATCGGTCTACAAAGGTCATCAAGGTGTCAAAGGACATGCTCAACAGCATGGGAAGAGCAACCACTAAAACATCGTGGATACCCCCATTCTTTCGGAACTTGACCGGTTTGAACATTCCTAATAAAGTTGAAATCATAGACCGCACTTTTGGATGGCAAAAATACAAAAAACAAGCCCAAAAAGAAAGGGCTGTCGCGGTGAACCGCAGCAGCCCAATCAAAGGTTAGGAGGCTCTTTGGGAGCGAACTACTTCACATACATTTCGGAAGTCTTACCATCGATGGTTACCTGGTACTTACCCTTGAAACCACGGAACTTTGCTACACCGCTTTCGTCAGCAGTTGCAGTTGCGTTGGTGGTCCAGACCTTGTGCCACAGGTCGTAGATGGTCTTTGCAGCAGGCTTTTCGGAACCGTCGGCACGGATGATGCCGCCCTTCTGGACCCAGTGACGGTTATCCCAGAAGCCCCACATCACGATGCCGTTAACGGCAGGATGGCTAAAGAGAGTGCGAAGGACCTTGTTGTATTCGCTGGCCTGTTCCTCTTCGGAAATAGTCAGGCCCTGGTCCCAGGCGCCAAAGTCAAGTTCGGTAACCTTCACAGGGAGGCCAAGAGCGGCCAGCTTGTCGAGACGTTCCTTAATAAGGTTGGGAATGACAGGACGAGTACCAAAATGGCACTGAACGCCGATACCCATCACAGGAACCTTACGATCGAGCATGCCCTTGATCAAGGAAACGTAGCGGTCGGTTTCACCGGCGGAAACAACCTGGTAGTCGTTAATGTAAAGAATTGCCTCGGGGTCTGCCTGATGGGCCCAGATGAAGGCGCTGTCAAGATAGTTCCAGCCGCAGGTATTTGTTGTGTACATTTCGTGGAGAGGTTCATTCCATACATCGTATTCCACAATCTTGCCCTTGTATTCCTTAAGGTCGCGATCGATTCGTGCCTTCAGGTACTTGGCGAAGTCACCACACTGCTTGGGCTTATTGGGGTTGGAATAATGCTTGTCGAAACCATAACCCTGGTGTGCCCAGTAGAGGGCATGGCCGCGGAGCTTCCAGCCGTTTTCCTTGGCGAAGTTCACATAACGGTACATTTCGTCCTTCATGAGCTTGCCTTTCTTGCGTTCGTATTCCGGCCACTTGAACTGGTTCTCGGTTACGCCATGCCAGAAGTACTTGGCTGCGGTTGCCTTATACCACTTTTCGGTGCTGTCCTTATCGGGGCCGTAGAATGCAAGGGCGGTACCGAAGGGGAAGTCATGACGGAGAAGCTTTACAGAAACCTTGGCGCCAGGGGCAGCCTTTACAGTAAAATCCTTCTTGCGGAGACTGTCGATACGGGATTCGGAGTTCACGTACCAGGTGGTATCGTTCATGCCTTCGGCAGGAATGATACGCACGTCGTCCATCTGCATCCAGCCCTTCTGAAGACCCACATGGAAGGTAACGTTATTGACGCCGTAGCCCTTCTGGTCTGCAAGGAAGGTCATGGAGTATTCCTTCCACTGGTCGGTAAGCTGGAAGGAGGCGCTTTCCTTTTGACGGTAGTCGGGAGGGCCCCCCTGCACGTTTGCGTTAATGGGCATGTTGCCCTTGGCCTTGAAGCTCAAGATATAGTAGGCAGAGTCTGCCAGGAACTTAGGCGGCTGAAGCTGAAGGCCCCAGCTGGGATTTGCAGGTTCCTTGACCACGATCTTTGCACCTTCGGACCCGTCTACACCCAAGCCCTCGACGCCAATCTGGCTTTCTACCTTGGTGGGACTTTCGGGACGATTCCAAAGATACCAGCCACCGTCACCATAGCTCATGTCGCCATTGGTCATGATGGGGGCTGCAGATGCAATGCCGGCAAAACTTGCTACAGACAGAGCTCCAGCCAAAAAATTCTTGAGATTAATCTTCATTAAGGACTCCATTAGTTCTTTTTTGCCAAATATATATAGAGGAATCAACAAAAAACGTTTCAAAATCACTATTTCTGTATACAACTGTATCAAGTGCATTTTATCCGATTCCGCACATTCCTAGTCAACAATCCCCTACCCCCTTTAACCTTTATCCTTTAACCTCTCCCCTTTTTTACTATCTTTGCCCTCACTATGTTTTCACAGCTGACTGATTCTCTAGAAAATACCCTCAAGAACCTGCGTGGGCAGGGCAAGCTTACCGAAGAAAACGTTGCGGAATCCCTTCGCGAGGTCCGCCGCGCCTTTTTGGAAGCAGACGTCAACTTCAACGTAACCCGCGACTTCGTGAAGGCGGTGAAGGAAAAGGCTCTCGGTTCCGAGGTCCTGACTTCCGTGACCCCGGGTCAGCAGATTGTGAAGATCATCCACGACGAACTTGTAGAAGTCATGGGTGGCGAAACCAAGGAAATCAACCTCTCCGCCCCCGCTCCCGTGGGCATCATGATGGTGGGTCTCCAGGGTTCCGGTAAGACTACTTTTGCAGGCAAGATTTCCCTCTGGATGCGCACCAAGAAGAAGCGCAAGCCCCTGCTAGTGGCAGCCGACGTTTACCGCCCGGCAGCAATCAAGCAGCTGCAGGTGCTGGGCAAATCCATCGGCATTCCCGTTTACGACGAAGGCCAGGGCAATCCTGTGGAAATCATCAAGCACGGTTACCAGTACGCCAAGGATAACGGCTTTGACCTGGTGATCTACGATACCGCAGGCCGCTTGCAGATCGACGAAGAACTGATGCAGGAACTGGAACAGGCTCAGGAAGCCGTCCATCCCGACGAAGTGCTGTTCGTGGCTGACGCCATGATCGGTCAGGAAGCCGTGAACGTTGCCGAAACCTTCTGGCAGCGCCTCAAGTTCACCGGCGTCTGCCTTTCCAAGATGGATGGCGACACCCGCGGCGGTGCAGCGCTCTCCATCAAGAAGATGACCGGCGTTCCCATCTGCTTCATCGGCGTTGGCGAAAAGCTGAACGAAATCGACCTGTTCCACCCCGACCGTATGGCCAGCCGAATCCTCGGCATGGGCGACGTGGTCTCCCTCGTGGAACGCGCACAGCAGGTCATCGACGAAAAGGACGCCAAGGACCTCAAGAAGAAGATCCTGAACAACACCTTCGACCTGAACGACTTTTTGAACCAGCTGCGCACCATCAAGAAGCTGGGCAGCATCAAGAGCATTTTGAGCCTCATCCCGGGCCTGAACAAGCTCCCCATGGACCAAATCGACGAAAAGGAACTGGTTTACGTGGAAGCAGTCCTCAGTTCCATGACCCCCAAGGAACGCAAGAACCCGAGCATCATCAACGGCAGCCGCAAGGACCGTATCGCCAAGGGTTCCGGCACCGAGATCGGTCGCGTGAACGCAGTGCTCAAGCAGTACGAGACCATGAAGGAAATGTTCAAGAAGGTGGGAGACTTCGCCCGCAAGCAAAACGGCGGCAACCCCGTGGGCTCTAACTACACCCCGCCCAAAGACAAGAACAAGAAGAAGAAAAAGCACTAAGGCGAGTGCAGCGCCAAAGTTTACTTTGGCATAGCCGAGCCGTCAGCTTTTGGATCGAAGATCAAAGAGCACTAAGGCGAGAGCTGCGCCAAAGCTCGCTTTGGCATAGCCGAGCCGCCGGCTTTTGGGACCCAAAGGGGAAGGCCTTCCCCTCGCTTCAGCTACGAAAATTACCAATGGCGGCATTTAGTGTCGCCATTTTCGTATCTTCCGCTACCCTTTCCATAGGTCCAGGTAGCCCCCCTTTTTAACGCTCAAAACAAAGATTTTTGCTTAATTTCTTTAAAATTCGCCATTTTTCAGCATCTTCACCCCACAATTTTCATTACTTTATATGCAAAGAACGGAAAAATTTTACATATCCGCCCTTTACACACAAGAGATTTTTTCTATTTTTGGCCCAAAACAAGAAAAACCCGGTCTCCGGGACTCATTTAAACAACGCCTCATTTGAGGCAAAAAGAGGTTAAAATGGCAACCGTTATCCGTCTCGCTCGTTTTGGCAAGCGTCACAACCCGATCTACCGCGTAGTCGTTATCGACAGCCGCAAGGCACGCGACGATAGCTTTATCGAACAGGTCGGTTTCTACAACCCCAACACCAAGACTGCAGAAATCAAGTTCGACCAGGAAAAGGCCCTCAAGTGGCTCATGACTGGTGCTCAGCCCTCTGACACCGTCCGTTCTCTCCTGAAGAAGGCCGGCATCACCGACTTGTTCAACGAACTCCGCAAGGGCAAGTCCATCGAAGGTAAGGTTGCTCAGCCCCGCGCTCAGAAGGAAAAGAAGGCTAAGCTCGGTCCTAAGGCTCTCGCCAAGATCGAAGCTGAAAAGGCTGCTAAGGAAGCTGCCGCCGCTGAAGCCGCTGCCGCTGCCGAAGCTCCCGCTGAAGCTGCAGAAGCTCCTGCCGAAGCTTAATTCGCTTTTCGAAAAGGTCCCGTGCCCTAAAGCGGCACGGGCTTTTTTATAAAGCACGGGTCGAAAGACCCCGAAATACCCTTTGGCAAAAGCTTTTCTAACCACCTTCCTTAGTCAAAACCCTCCTACGTCTTTAATGTCTGAATCCGAGAACAATCAAGAGTATATCAGCGTCTGCCAGCTCATGCGCGCCCACGGCGTCAAGGGCTACATCAAGGCAATGCCGTTGACTCACGACCTAAACCGTCATAAGATGCTCTCGGATGTGATGCTAAAAAAGACCAATGGTGAGCAGGTCAAATTGACTTTGGAAGATTCCAGGCTGGCTAACAATCTGTGGTTATTAAAGTTCAAGGGGTACGACACGCCCGAATCCCTGGTCCATTTCGTCAACGGCGATATCATGATCCCCGAAGAAGACCGTATTCCCGCCCCCGAGGGCGAATACTATCTGGACGACTTGGAAGGTTTCCGTGTCAAGCTGGAAGACGGCCGCGACGTCGGTGAAGTTCTTGAAGTTCAGGAGCTGCCCACAGTCTACGCTTTCTGCATTAAGTTCGATGCACCCTTCCAGAAAGAATTTTCCTCGAAGACAGTCTTTGTCCCCTGGATTGACGACTGCGTCCTAGACGTAGACGAAGAAAACGAGAGCATCACCTGTAGCACGGACTATGTCAAGAGCATGTGTCCCGGAGAAAGATAGGCACACGATGAAAATCGACTGCGTCACCATCTTTCCGGAAATGTTCTCCCCCATGAAGCAATCTATCATGGGTCGAGCCCAGAACAAAGGTCTCCTGGAATTCAACACCGTGTACCTGCGGGATTTCGCCATCAACGACTACGGTCAGGTAGATGACGTGCCCTACGGCGGAGAACCGGGAATGGTCATTAGGCCCGAGCCCCTGGCAGCCGCCATCAGAAGTACCGGAGTGAAACAGGACGGCGGAAAGGTAATCTACCTGACTGCCGACGGAGTGCCATTCACCCACAAGATGGCAGAGGAGCTTTCCAAGGAAAGCCATCTGGTCCTAGTGTGCGGGCACTACAAGGGAATCGACGACCGCATCCGCCAGTCCGAGGTGGATTTGGAGATTTCGATCGGCGATTTCGTGGTAAGCGGTGGTGAACTGCCTGCCATGCTGGTAACCGACGCCGTTGTCCGTCTTATCGACGGAGCTCTAGGCAACCGAGAATCTGGGGATACAGATTCCTTTGCCCAGGGTGTACTAGGATGGCCGGTCTACACCAGACCCGAGGTTTTCGAAGGAAAAAAGGTCCCCGATGTGCTACTTTCGGGCCACCACAAGAACATTGCAGCCTGGAGACGTCAAGAATCGTTAAAAAGAACGCAAGAAAGACGTCCAGACATCTTTAAAAATCTCGAAAGAGATACTAAATTTGGCATCAAATAATTAACGAGGTACATAATGTCCCTGAACATTGAAGCAATTCAGAATGAAAATGTAAAGACCGACCTTCCCGAACTCCGCGCCGGTGACACCGTCACTGTTAACGTGAAGGTTATTGAAGGCACCAAGGAACGTATCCAGCCGTTCAAGGGTGTTATCATCCAGGTCAAGAACTCCGGCATTTCCAAGTCCGTGACCGTCCGCAAGATGTCCGGCAATGTTGCCGTCGAACGTATCTTCCCGGTCAACTCTCCCCGTGTTGACTCCATCGTTCTCGATCGCCCGGGTAAGGTTCGTCAGGCTCGCATTTACTACATGCGCGACCTCCGCGGTAAGGCTGCACGTATCGACGAACGTCAGTAATCTGCGAAATTAAAGGCGGTTATCCCCGATGAAACCGGTGGATTCCCGACAGCAAACAATCCCGCCAGTACGGTCAAACGTTAAGGCGGGATTTGTTGTTTATACTCCGGACTGCGAAGAACGGAGTATCGTCATTTTAAATGACGGGGAACTTGTAGCTCGCAAAAAAGACGGTCCGGGAGCTTTCTCCAACGACATTGTTTTTACCATGCATCCAGGGGACCTGGTCGGCGTTGCGTCCTTACTTGAAGGAGAAACCTTCAAGCACACGCTTGTCGCAAGCAAGGATTCCAGTATCACCCTGGTTACCGAAGAATGCATGGAATCCGAGCTCAAGCGACTTCCCCTTTGGCTCCTGGCGGTCATCCGCAGCCTGTCTAGCAAGACTAGACTTTTAAAGCAGGAAACGCACCAAACCCGCGTGCAAAACACAATCAAGAGCCTAGCCCAATTCTGCAGCGGCAAGCCTGCCAACACCAAGTTCAACCTGGCAGCGCTGATTATGGAATTCAACTGGCTAACAAGAATCCCAACGTCCACGATCCAGCTGGATTTCAAGGGACTGTTTCGACGTAAGCTGGTTCACCTATCCATGGAAAACGGAAAGGTATTTTGCAAGATCAAGGATCCCTCTCTGTTGGAAATCTTTGTAGACTACCAGAACACTCAGGAAAAAGACTCCGACTTCGAGCCCTACAAGCTTAGCGATAGCCAGAAGAAAGTCCTCTCCCTTCTGTCAACCGTAAACGCAGACCTTTGCGAGGAAAGCCACTACTGGTTAGCATTCATTCAAAAGCACTACCCAAAGGCAGACGTCGCCGAATGGATAATGTTGCAAAAACTTGGTTGGTTCAAACAGGCTGGGCAAAACCTCTTTACCGTTGATACAAACAAAGTAGCATACTTTTTGAAGGCTCTGGAGTTCGAAACCAATATCCGAGGAGTGCTATAATGACCCTTGTCGAAAACGAATTCCTGTGTCACGAAGGCGACATTAATCACACCCTGTTTGTCGTCAAAAGCGGAGAACTGGAGGGCACCTCAACAAAACACCCGGATAAGAAAATCTATGGTCCGGGCAGCCTCATCGGGGAATTTTGCCTACTGGAGGGAGCTCCATGCCAGAGGACCATCCAGGCCTTGGAAGATTCTGAAATTATGGTCATCGGCCAGGAAGCCTTACAAAACGTTCTCCAAGAAGAACCTAGCTGGTTGAAATCCATCGTGACCTTTCTTGCCGGACGATTTCACCTCGCCCAAGAGAACAAGCGAAAAAGCAATCTGGTCAAGAGTCTACCGTCCCTGCTGTATCTCCTAGACAGCCACTTCAAAAAAACTCAAAAGGCCTCCATTTCCATTGAGGAAACACGCAACAAGTTGAATAACCTGTTCAACATCGTGGATGATGAAATCATGGAACTGCTGCAATCCTTGCAGAACCTGGACGTTCTGAAAATCCACGGTAGCGAGATTCACGTTGAAAGCCCCCGCGTTATAGGCATGCTTTACGATTCCATTATGTTCAGAGCCTTGAACAAGCAGGTTTCGCCAAACATTCTTACCATGACAGAGCAGGTCGTCTTATCTACCGTCACAAAGGCGGTCCAGGAGAGCCACGAACCCTTAAGGAACGGAACCTGCATCGTAAGCACCGAGTCCATGAGGTCCATCGCCAAGAAGGATATGCACGGGATGACCTTGACCATGCGAACCCTGCAGCCACTGATTGATCGCGGTTTGATAAGTGCAGACATGCCCGCCGTAACTCCTGAAGAAAGCGATCCTTTGGATTCCATCCCTTTCTTCCACGGTGATTTCGAGAAAATCCTGGACCTGATGGAATTGAACCGAATCTATCCCCTGCTGGACAAAAAACTGGTCGGGAACGACTAGGGAATTTGCTATTTTTTGACCGTTAAATCGAAACCCTAAATCAAAGGTACTACAATGAAGATTTCTACTCTCCTCGTGACCCTCGCCTCCGTAGCCGCTTTCGCCCAGGAAGCCGGTGCTGAACAGCAGCAGGGTGGCATCATCAGCTTCCTCCCCATGATCCTCATTTTCGTCGTCATGTGGCTCTTCTTCATCCGTCCGAAGAACAAGGAAATGAAGCAGATGGAAGAAATGCGCAAGGCTCTCAAGAAGGGTGACAAGGTTATCACTACCGCAGGTATCATCGGCGTTGTAACCAACATCGACGAAACCTCCACCACCATTACCGTCCGTACCGGTTCTACCACCCTCATCGACTTCGAAAAGGCAGCAATCATGCGCGTTCTCAACGCCGAAGCAAAGCCTGCAGAAGCCAAGAAGGACGAAGAAAAGAAGTAATCCAACCTAAGCGAGAAACTTATGGCAATTCTTCCCATTAGAATCTACGGTGATCCGGTTCTCCGCAAGAAGTGCGAACCTATCACAGAAATCACTCCGGAACTGCGTCAACTGGCCCGCGACATGCTGGAAACCATGTATGACGCACCCGGTTGCGGCCTGGCTGCTCCGCAGATTGGCCTGAGCATCCGTCTTGTGGTCATCGACACCGCCATTCCTGGTGAAGAAGAACCTCGCCCCTACATCATGTTCAATCCGGAATGGGAAGCCGAACCGGATGCCAAGATGGTAGACTATGACGAAGGCTGCCTCTCCGTGCCGGATATTTTCTGCAACGTGGTTCGCCCGGACAAGGTTTGCGTCCGTTTCTTTGACATCAACGGCGAAGCCCAGGAAATCCACAACTGTGACGGTCTTTTCGGCCGCTGCATCCAGCACGAAGTGGACCACTTGAGCGGCGACATGTTCGTGGACAAGATTTCCGTATCTGACCGCACCATGAACCAGTCCAAGCTGAAGAAAATGGCAAAGGACACCCAGGCCAAGCTGAAGAAGCGCTAACCTAAGGTTCTCTTTTGAATATCGGTCGATGGGCATTCCGCATTGCGGCAACAGTTGGCCTGGCAACAGGCCTGTCCATCGCTGATGATTTTGACTTGCCCGATGATGTGAACTCTGCGGAAGTCATCCGTTTTGTTCCCATCGAGGCGACCACCACCACTGAGCTCAAGGAACAGCCTGTTCCCGCCAGCAGCGAAAAGAGTGGTGTTTCGGCCATCGAAAAGAGCGACAAGATCAACGACGCCAATGGCCTTGTATCCAAGAATATTCCCGAAGAACTGAACCGACCCCTCAGGGTTGGGGTTTTTGTGGGAGTCAAGGAACTGTACCTGAAATACGCCGGCGACGAAATCAAGGTCACCGCCAACGGCAAGACCTTGAAGCTTTCCGCCAAGGGGCAGTCCATGGAGCTTGAATCCAGGGAGTTCGCCAACGAAGACGGATCCTGCATGGCTGTGGCCCTAGACACCAAGAGCCTCCAGCGGGCATGCTACCCGGGTTCCATTCTCCTGAGGGCTAGCAACGGAAAGATTGACGCCATCAATTCCGTTGACGTAGAAGACTACCTGCGCGGCGTTGTGCCCTACGAAATCGGTAAGCTTGACTCCTCCAGGGTTGAAGCCCTCAAGGCACAGGCGGTGGCCGCACGTACCTACGCCTACAAGCACTATAATAGTCGCGAGGCCGTGGGCTTTGACGTGTATGCAGACACGAAGGACCAGGTGTACAAGGGTCTCGAAGGCTCCACCCCGCTGACCGATGCCGCGGTAAAGGCAACTGCCGGCGTCGTCATGACATACAACAACGAATTTATCATCGCCTACTATCATTCCACCTGCGGCGGCACTACAGAAACTATGGCCACCTGGAACAAAGCCGACCTGCCCTACCTCAAGAGCAGTCCGGACAGGCGTCCCGATGGAAGCGCCTGGTGCAATGAATCCAGCTACATGAAGTGGGAACGCCGCTTTACGGAAAAGGAACTGCCTGAACTTTTCAAGAAGAACGCCTCCGAAGCCAAGGCGAAATTCTCTGACGCCAAGGGCAGTGACTTCAAGAAAATCAAGAGCATTACAGTCAAGAGTAACCTGGCCGGCGGTCGCATTCTCAGCCTGCAGGTAAAGACAGACAAGGGATCTTTCGAAGTTCTCACCGACAAGACCCGTTGGCTTTTCAAGAAGGGCGGACAAATCCTCCCTTCCTCCCTCTTTACAGTCAAGCAGGAAGGCAAGGAATGGATCGTAACCGGAAGCGGATTCGGCCATGGCGTAGGCATGTGTCAAATGGGCGTTCGCGCCAGGGCTCAAGCCGGTCAAAGTTTCCAGGAAATCCTTACCCACTACTATCCGGGAATCACCCTGGAGCAATATGAACGATAAGCCTCTCTTATCTGTCATAAGCCAGGGGTGCGCCGCCAACTTTGGCGATGGCGAAAAAATCGCCCGCATTTTTTCCAGAGAATACGAAGTTGTTTTCGGCAATACAGAAAAGACCCCTGACGCCTTTGTGCTGAACGTCTGCACGGTCAAGGGTAACGCAGGCGCCATCAAACTTTTGCGTCAAGCCCTGGAAACAGCACCCGACGCAAAAATCTACATTACCGGATGCACGCCCAAGGACTTTAGGGAAGAAGCCCTCAAGATATCCAGGAACATAACCTTTACCAACCTAAAGGAACTTGGCTCTCCCGATTCAAGTCAGGTGCTTCGCCAGTCCCCCCAGGTGGGCATCGTCAATATCGAGGAAGGCTGCCTCGATGCCTGCGCCTACTGCTCCACCCGTCTGGTCAAGGGGCGTCTCAATAGTTTCAGCGCAGAATCCATCGTAAGCCAGGTAAAGCGTCTTGTAGCCGACGGCTGCAGGGAAATCCAGCTCACCGGGCAGGACTGCGGTTGTTACGGATTTGACTTCGATGAATCAATATCCGGCCCCAAGAATTTAGCTGAACTAGTCCAGAAGATCCTTGCAGAAGTTCCAGGCGATTACCGCATGCGTCTCGGCATGGGCAATCCCCGCCACATGATCCGTTACAAGGACCAGCTGCTTGAATGTTTCAAGGACCCGCGGGTCTACAAGTTCATTCATCTGCCGGTGCAAAGCGGAAGCGATTCCATCCTGAAGGCAATGAACCGCAAGCACTCAGTACAGGACTTTGTGGACCTGGCCAAGGAAATTACCGCGGCCTACCCTAGGTTTACCTTAAGTACAGACCTGATTGTCGGTTTCCCCGGCGAAACCGACCAGGATTTCGAAGACACGCTGAAGGTTCTCAAGGAAACCCGCCCCACGGTCTGTAACATCACCCGCTTTGTCAGCCGCCCAGGAACTCCCGCCAGCCTTATGGCAAATGCAGTCCCCGACGCAATCAAGCACCAACGATCCGCACAACTGGCTGAAGCATTCCAGCAGATCGCCCAAGAAAACAACAGCCTCTGGATTGGCGATACGGAAACCGTTACCGTAGAAAAGTCCGGCTATCGCAAGGGCACCGTCATCGCCCGCGACGACGCCTACCGTCCGGTAGCCATCCCGGGCGACTATCCGGCAGGCGCCCGCCTTACAGTCCGTATCATAAACGCAGAGGCCTTCGCCTTGATCGGCGAAGACCTCCATTAAAAACGCATCAACGTCAATTAAAGAGTCTTGAAGGCTTGAGTCCTGGGAGCAGCCTTGGGCTTTGTCTTGCCCGGCTGAATCATCAGGACCTTCTCCATTCGGGTTCCATCCATCTTCAGAACGCGGAAAGTATAACCCTTGATGACAACTTCTGCACCAGGAGAAGGAATAATGCCGAGAGTCGCCTGGATCAAGCCAGACAAGGTCTCCACGTGGGAATTCTCGGGAGCTTCCAATTCTACGCCCAGCTCGTATTCCAGATCGGAAAGAGTCATGAGAGGATCAAGAATATATCGGCCGTCCTTCAGCTTCTGCACATCCTCGTCTTCGTCAACGTCATCTTCGTCGCGAATTTCGCCAACGATTTCTTCCAGGATGTCTTCAAGAGTCACAAGGCCTGCGGTTCCGCCGTATTCGTCCACCACAATAGCCAACTGGTTACCGGTCTTACGGAGTTCCGTCAGAAGATCATCAATCTTCTTATGGTAAGGCACGAACACCGGCGGCATCACAATCTTCATAATGTCGAAAGGTTCATCCCGATGCTCTGTGTACCATTCCAGAAAATCTCGGTTGGACAGGGTTCCTACAATGTTATCCACCGTTTCCTTATACACCGGCAAACGGGAATGTCGTTCATTGTTCAAGACCTTTACCAAGTCATCCAAGCTAGTGTTCACATCGATGGCGCACATGTCCACGCGAGGTGTCATAATTTCACGAACCGGAGTCTCCACGAAATCGAAGATGTTCAGAATCATCTGGCGTTCTTCTTTTTCCAGGCCTTCCCCATCGCTACTGTTTTCATCAGACAAATCGGCCTGAACAGCGTCGCGACGTTCTTCCGAAAGGAAGCTCAGCTTGGAATCGTAACCCATGCCCTTCAAAGTCTTCAGGAACACTGCATGGCAGATCTTGGCGGGAATCACAAAAGGAATGCGGATGTACCGATACAGCGGAATCAAGACTATGGCCAGGGTATCCGGCTTCAAGTTTCCCAGCAGGTTTGCAAGGAACACCGTAAGGGTATAAATGCAAAGGCTGGCTACCACCATGTAAACAGCCAAACCCAGGAACCAGAAATCTTGAGCCCAGGGCCAGGTCTGCTGATCGAAAAGATAAAAGCCGAGAACGCCACTACCAACGTTACAGAAAATTCGACCAATGGAAATGGTCTCGTTAAAGCCACCCAATTCAACTAGAGCGGCAACCTTCTCTTCGCGACCTTCCCTATCCTTGGCATCGCGCTTTGCGTAGATATCGCTAAAGGCTGCCTTCACCAGGGAGAAGGAAAAAGAGGTAAAGAGAAAAATGATTAAAAAGGCTATAGCCCAACTTTCAGAACTATCCATCAGTCTTTCTCCTTATAGGGATCAAGACCAAGGAACTCGCATTCACGGGCGCGCATAACTTTTCTGTCGGCGGCCTTGATATGGTCGTAACCGGAAAGGTGGAGCAGGCCATGCACAATGACGCGCTTCAGCTCGGCAAAGAACGTATTCCCGTATTCCGGGGCCTGACGCTTAACCTGTTCACGAGCGATATAAATCTCCCCAAGCATTTCGGGTTCGCCGGGGAATTCCGCATGCCATTCAAAGGAGAGCACATCCGTTACTTTGTCCAAACCACGGTAGTTCTTGTTCATTTCGCGGACGAACTCGTCGGAGCACATAACGATGTTCACGTCCTTCTCCTTGCCTTCTTCGGCAAGAAGCTTACGTGCCATCTTCTCGAACTTGTCCTGGTAAGGGAATGATTCGATATTTCCTTCGCAAAGGAACTCTATGTTATATTGGGGAACGGCCTTCTTTGTAACCTTGGAGGCCGCCTTCTTTACAGTCTTGGTTTTACTAGCAGGGTCTGCCATTAAATATTATACCATTTTTTAAGGACGTCGATAATGGCTTCTGCCTGGGCCTTGCCGGTAATCTTGAACTTACCCTGAGCCTTGAACATGCCGTTCATCTTACGATAGCGACGCAGAGAAACCTTGGGTTCGCCGAAGTCACCGGTCTTGGGATCTTTTTCCTGGTACAGGAACATGACTGTGGGCCATGCACCCTTGGAAAGAATTTCCTTATCCAGTTCCTTGATTACGTCTTCGCCGGATTCTTCATCGCTAAAGGCAACGGTCAGTTCTTCTACGTCCATATTTGTCCTATTCGGATATATTTCGTTTTTGTTTGAAAATAGTCTCAATTTTCTTACTTTATGAGGAACAAGTCACCCATAACGCACTAAATAATAAATATATTTTACGGGGTTTGCATTCATTTTTTGTGAGGCAATATGATTTTTTCGCGATATTTTAAGGCTGCAATTGTTCTTTTAGCGCTATTGGTGGCCTCTTCCTGGGCTGCGCCCAAGAAGGTTTCTGCCAAAGTCCGTTCTAGAATTGGCGGTCCCGGCGACGTAACTTGCCAGAAAGAAGGCAAGGGCAACTGGGACGATGTCCAGGTCGGCCAGAAAATTTCACAAGGTAGCCGCATCAGAACCTTGGTAGAATCCCAGGTTACCCTGAATCTTCCCGATGGAAGTACGATTTCTATCGAAGAAAACTCCCTGGTTGAAATGAGCCAACTCATGTCTGAGGACGGAGCAAACATCACCACGGCTTCCATCCAGAACGGTAAAGTCCGTTTTGACGCCCAAAAGCAAAAGCAGGGCAGCGAATTCAAGTTTAAAACCGGTACCGCAACCGCAGCCATCCGAGGAACTTCCGGCTCTGTAGGTTCCACTCCTAGGGGTACAGTCGCCTCCCTTGCAAGCGGTGTCATGGACCTGATTACCAACTCCGGTGTCAAGGCAACCATTACCGCAGGTCAAACGGCCATTACAAATGGCGAAGACGAAATCAAGCTCTTTGACTTGACCTCCTCCGGCGACCCGGAATTCTTCAATGTGATCGAAGCCCTCATGGCAGACACCACACTTTCTACAGACTCTCTCATAAAGTTGATCAACACCCAAGACTCTGCCTACAAGGAAAACTTCATGAACAAGGCAGGGCTCAAGTGCATTACCAACACCCTGCCCGACACAATTTACGAGCCCAGCGTAAACCTTTCCGTCAAGTGTGATGCAGCCTTTGACCGTTTTGAAGTCGCCGGTGCCATTACCAAGGAAAATGACGGAAACCTGAAGGAAATCAACGCCAACTGGTCTTCCGTTGAAATCGGTCCCAAGAAGTTCCCCATTACTTGCGTAGCCAAGAATATCAAGTTGCCCTGCGGCGAACTTTCAACCTACTATGCAGGAACGGTCAAGGCTACCGCAAAGGATTCCGTGGTCCATGTACCGTTGACTCTTTCTTCCCCTTCCGACATGCTAATCTGTGACCCAGGTGTGGCAGTCATCGAAGGTAAGTTCGACCCCAGCGATCCGAAGGCAAATCTTACCATTTCCTTTGGCAAAACGACCTCTCACAACCTTGTTCCTAGCCATCCGGACGGAGAATTTTCTTATCCCATCACAATCAACGACAAGGCCGGCAACTGGAACGAAACCAAGATTGACGTAGAATACAAGTCCGAGGCTCTGAAAGTCAACGAAAAGGCATCTGTATCCATCGAAGTCAACAAGAGCTGCAAGAGTGTCAATCTGGAACGCCCCACCATCACATTCCTGCGTTCAGACTCCCTTAAGTGCAACGCATCCGTAAACATCGGAAACGTTTCCGGCGATAAGGTCATCTTGACCCACTCCATTGACGGCAACGATATCAAGGACACCTATTTTGATTCCGACGTCAACCACACCTTCAACCTTGTCAGCGGTTCTCATCAGTACACCTTCAAGGTAAAGGACCAGGCCGGGAACGAGTCTAGTCTTAGCAAGACCATGGGTTGCTACCCGCCGACAAACGTTTCTCTTGAAATTAGCGGCGGCAACAAGTTCGAACGTCAACGTTCACCGATGCCTCCGGGAAGCATCTCTCCCGTCCTCTATAGGCAGATGCATTTCAAGGTGACAGGTATTCCGCAGAACAATCCCATCTATATCAAACAGATTTCCATCTCCCAGGACGGTAAGAGCCCCATCACGCTCAAACTTACCGATTTCCAAAGCACCTCCTTCGACCATCAAATTGAACTAATCTGGGGCAAGCGCTCCAACGTAAAAATTGATGTCATTATGAAGAGTGGCAAGATGCTGACTTTAACCAAGACTTACTTGATCGAATAATGAAGATACCTTACTATTTCTCTGCATTTGCGCTGACAGCAAGTCTGTCTATTGCTCAGGAAGCAAAAGTTCCTGCTACGACCGCACCAGCACCTCAGCCCGCTCCTGCGGCACAGGCTACCCCGGCTCCCGCTACTCAGCCCGAAGCCGCTGCACAGGCCACCCCGGCTCCTGCTCCTCAGCCCGCTCCTGCGGCACAGGCCGCAACGGCTCCCGCTACTCAGCCCGCTCCTGCAGCACAGGCCGCCCCGGCTCCCGCTACTCAGCCCGCTCCTGCTGCACAGGCCGCCCCGGCTCCCGCTACTCAGCCCGCTCCTGCAGCACAGGCCGCCCCGGCTCCTGCTCCGCAGCCCGAAGCCGCTGCACAGGCCGCAACGGCTCCCGCTACTCAGCCCGCTCCTGCAGCACAGGCCGCCCCGGCTCCCGCTCCGCAGCCCGAAGCCGTCAGTGCCGAAGCAGCACCGGATTCCTCCGTTTCAAAGGAACAGGCTGCAGTCGTACAAGATAGCCTCCAGCAGGTTGTCGCCACCGCAGACAGCGTTAAGCAAGATTCCGTAAAGCAGGAACCTGTCCCGGAAGTTGTAGCACAGCCCGCGCCCCAGAAATCAGAACTTCTTGAAGGCACCCCTCTTGAAGGATCTATTACCGGCTTCATCAAGGCAGACAAATCTCCGTACGTCGTCAACAGCGACATCACCATTGCAAAGAACAGTGCAGTCGTCATTGAGCCGGGTGTTGTCATTCGATTTGCTCCAGGCACCGGCCTCTACATCAACGGACAGTTTATCGTTGCCGGCAACAAGAAGCAGAACGTGACCTTTGCTTCCGCAATGAGCATTCCCAAGAAGGGCGAATGGAAGGGTATCTTCATTACGGGAGATATTCCTGTTGAGTTCCGTAACGCAACCATTGCCGACGCCCAGAACGGCATCGTTATAGAAAAGGGCGAATTGCACCTTCAGAACTCTACCATCGAAAATACCTCAGACCGAGGCGTTTACGCACGCGAAGCAAAGGTTGCAGTTAATGACTGCGAATTCAGGAATAACGAAGGCGCAGCCCTCCACATTTCCAACTACGCCTCTGCAGAAATCCAGCGTTCAAATTTCAGCAAGAACACTGTGGCTCTCTACAACGCTCAACTGGCAAAGACTTCCGTTGTTTCCTCCAGCTTTGAGGAAAACACTTACGGCATTCTGGACATGGGCAATAGCAGCCTGACCTTCGACAACACCACAGTCAAGAATAACTCCACCGGCGTTTCCTCAACCGAAGTGCTGGACAAATCCGTACTGGAAAGCGTTTCCGCTAACGCACTTGACTTTGACAAGAGCAGCAGTGCAGTATCCAGCGCATTGTCCTCTGACCCTGAAGTTCCCGGCGTCGACCGTAAGCTTTTCAATCCCAATGAAAAGATGGGTGACCTCATGATCGAAATGGCAAAGAACGAGGATGTCTACGACACCTTGCAAAAACCGTGGACCATCATGGGTAACGTCATGCTCGGCGGCAATTACCACCACGTCATGACCCGCAAGAGACATGGCAGCGACACGATGGTTGGTAACGATTCCATCATGCGTGGAGATCATTACAAGAACACCTTCCAGGTACCCGGCTTCGGAGCAGAGGCTAGCGCCTATCTCTTGATGCAATCCCCGGACGGCAGCACCTTTGAATTCAGCACAGACCTTACAGCGGATTCCTGGAATCATTTCTCTCCGAATCCAGTCACCTTGACTTACACCGACAAGTACAACAAGTTGAACCTTGGTGACTTCCAGAAGGTTGGCGGTGACATCTACATGTCTTCCCTCCCCCTCTTTGGTGCCGGCTACACTCTTTCTCTCCTCAGAAACAACGCAGACCAACCTCTGCTTGAATTCGACGGATTCTTTGGCGAAAACCGCAAGCCCATGCTGGTTGGCGACCGCCATCCCATGATTTACAACGATTACATTGACGAAGGTGAAGCTCAGGCTCAGAGAATCGCCCTCGGCGGTTCCGTCAAGTGGGCTCCGGTTCGTCGTTTTGATGCAACCTTCGGTGTAATCTACGCCGAAGACGAAATCAACGACCCTCTGCTGCGAGACGGCGGTCCTCGCCGAACTGTTACCAGCGAACCCATGCAGAAGTCTTTCACCATGTATGCAGATGGTAACTGGCTGTTCTTCCCGGGCGATATTGAACTTAAGGGTCAGATTGCAGTTGGCCGCGCAGATACCGCAGATGTATTCAAGGAACGCGCCATCAACAAGGTCTTCAACGATGCAGGCCTCAATGTGGCAAGCTTTGCAAAGCTTCGCCAGCTGATGACCAACGTAGACAAGGTAAACGCTCTTAGCACCGAAGAACTTGACGAAATCTTTGGCGGCAACACCACCCTTAACCGTGGCGAAATGAGAGATTCTCTTAAGACTCTCCTCCGCGAAGCCAAGCTCCGCAAGGACGATGACGAAAGCGAACTGGACGAAAGCCGCGTTCTGGGTCTCAACTGGGGCAGCCAGAATTTTGCCATTGGAGCATCCCTCTACTGGAACATCTACAAGACCTCTCTTTCCGGCCATATCAAGTACGTCGGCGAAGATTTCTACAGCGCAGGTTCTCCTGACCAGCTGGCCGACACACGTGAATTCGGAGGCAAGGTTGAGCAAATCATCACGAACTTCTGGACCGCAGGACTCGGTTATCAGGTTAATATCGAGAATGCAGCCAAGAAGGGCGCAACAAACCTCTTCGGTATCGGAGAAGGCACCCGTTGGGGCTTCGGTGACGCAACCGACAAGTGGTACGAAGAACACGAACTCGACAACGACCGTACCAAGTACATTCAAAACGCCAACCTGGATAGCAAATTCAAAATTGGCAAGAAGGTCAATCTTGATGTTGGCTACAACCTGGAATACAGAACCCAGTATCGCCCCTACCAGCTTCACGGAGACTACATCCTTGAAGACGGAATTTACCGAGACAGTTGGTTTGCTGCACGCAAGGGTAAGCCCGTTTTGCAGGTTATGGATGGCGACTACGTAACCACAGTGGACTCTGCCCGTTGGGTTGAATACATGAACCTAGCAAGCGAACCCTATCTGGCATCCAAGTTCCAGGAACGCATTTTCAAGAACACCTGGAAGGCAGACGCTTCCATCAGTATCGACAAGTCCGTCATTAGAGTTGGCGGCCGTTGGACAATCCGTACCGACAATTCCAAGTTCTACAAGGACGACCTGATCGAAGACATCGACCTGTCCAACAAGACCTGGGACAAGATGGGTTACTACTTCGGTGGAGCCGACTACTTCGAACACTCCTATCCCCTTTCTGCCACAACATCCTTCAACAGGTTCCAGAATTACGCAGCCTTCACTCCCCGCTTCAAGAGCTATGAGCGTGATGACATGAGCGAAACGGAATTCACCTTGGAAGATCAGTTTGAAATGTTCTTCAAGAACCGTACCTTCATCCTGGGCGTCAACGGAGAATTCCGCTACCTGACCACCAACTGGGACGAAGAAGACGAAAACATTGAAGAAAGCGAAATGGATATTCTTGGAAGTGTGAACCTCCGCGTCAACCATACCAAGCACCTCTACAGCGAATGGTACACCGGAGCCTCCATGTATTATCGTCCTGACAACCTGAGCGACGAATACAAGGACATCTACGGCGGCGTTCGCGTGAACTACGTATTCTAAGGTTACGCGACAAGTCCACTTAAGCAAGGCGAATTCGCCAAGGTAGAGCGAAAACGCCGCAGGACCTGGACATTGAACTTTCGGCTCGGCTTTTGCCGGGCCGTTTTTCTACATTTGAGGCAATGTTTACCTACCGCTACAGAGAATTGACTGTCGCCCTGAACAAGAAAGGCGAATTCCGAGCCGCCCTGGCCCGGGAACTGCGCGTACACCCCGAGGAAATTTTCAACCTCCAGGTGGAACGTTTTTCTCTGGATAGTCGCCGTAAGGGAGACCCCAAGTGGTCTTACAACGTCATTTTTGACTTGAAGCGTCAAGTTCGCGCCAACGGAAATCACGCCAAGGGTTTGGTCGCAGCCGAACGTGAAATAGAATCTCTGGAGAACGACCCTCTGCGAAACACTGTTCCCATGGCAGGCCATGTGGATGTAATAGGCGCAGGCCCCAGTGGTCTTTGGGCAGCCCTTCACCTGCTCCGCAAGGGTTTTTCCGTTGATCTGTACGAGCAGGGGAAACTGGTGGAGGAACGTTTTCGTGATATCCGCAGATTCTTTGTAGACAGAAAGTTTAACGCCTATAGCAATGTGCTTTACGGCGAAGGTGGCGCAGGCGCATTCAGTGATGGAAAACTGAATACCCGTAGTCGCAATCTTTTTTCCGAAGCCGTTTTAAAGGACATGGTTTCCTTCGGCGTAGACGAATCCGTAGTCACATTTGCAAAGCCCCACATCGGAACCGACCGATTGGTTCTGATGCTACGTCAGCTTCGTGCTGAAATCGCCCGCCTAGGCGGAAAGATTCATTACAGCACCACGCTGGAAGATATTGAAATCAAGGACGGGCGCATTTGCGCCATCAAGCTACGAGATGTTTCCCGTCGCAATCTGGGAGAGGCCCCATCTCCTGACTTTGCGGAAATCTGCCCCAGCCATTGGCAGCCTTGCGAGGCTCTGGTTCTTGCGGTAGGCCATTCCGCCCGCAGTATTTACGAAATGCTCCACGCCCGAGGCGTTTCCTTGGAAAGCAAGGCTTTTGCCATGGGCGTCCGTGTGGAACATCCCCAAATGCTCATCAATATGCGTCAGCTGGGCCGCGATGTGGACACACGCCTGACGGGTGCCGCAGAATATTTTTTGGCCACCCCCACGTTGAACAAGACCAGTTCCGCCTACAGTTTCTGCATGTGTCCAGGCGGTGTCCTGGTGCCTTGCGCATCGGAGCCAGGCACCCTCGCCACTAACGGCATGAGCTACAGCCACCGTAACGGGCCGTACGCCAACGGCGCCATCGCCGTTCCCATTACTGCGGGCGCAGAAGGATTCAACATCAAGACCGCCGGTTCTCTTTTTGGCGGTCTAGATTTACAGCGGAAAATTGAGGCCGACGCCTACGCCGTTGGTGGCAAGAACTACGCGGCCCCGGCACAGACCATCAAGAACTTCCTAGCCAAGCGCGTAGACAAGAGCCTGCCGAAAACCACATACCCCTGTGGTCTAGTGAACAGCAATCTCTGGGATTGGATGGACAAGACTATCTGCAAGAGCCTTGCGGAAGGTTTCCAGAATTTTGACAGGAAGATTCCTGGCTTTATCGAGGAAGGTCTGATTGTGGCCCCTGAAACCAGAACCAGCTCCCCCCTGCGCATTCCCCGCAACAACGAGACCCAGGAAAGCATCAACACAAAGGGGCTCTTTGTTCTAGGAGAAGGAGCAGGATACTCCGGAGGCATCGTCACCAGCGCTGCCGACGGCATCCGCCTCGCCCACTACGCAAAGAAATGAACAATGAAAAAGGAACAATTAAGAATGGAAGCTAACGCGGCTCCGCCGCCTTTTAATGAGCGCAAAGCGCCATTATCTACATTTTTAATTTTTAACTCTTAATTATTATGATTACACGCCAGATTGACCGCAACTTCGCCAACATGCGTCTCGACCGCTTTCTTCGCAAGGCATTTCCCGAAGAGTCCCTCTCCGTATTCTTCTCCATTATCAGGAAGAAGAAAGTCCGTGTAAACGGCGTTGTAGCCAAGGCAAATCAGATGCTCCAGGAAGGCGACCTGGTGAACATCTATGAAAATTTCAAGTCCGTCCCCGATGAAGAAAAGGATATGAGCCGGGACAATCTCATTGCTTTTCCCGGCACAGAAGCGGTCGTCGAAGATGAACCCGTACGCTCCGGCTTCGCCAAAAAGAAGTCTACCTGGGGCAAGACCTTGTCTGGCGCCGAAAAACAGTCCAACTGGGGTGCCCGCGAGCTGGATATCGTAATCCAGACCGAAGACTACCTCGTGGTGAACAAACCCTCCGGTTTAGCAAGCCAGCCCGGCTCTGGAACCAAGCCCGGAGAAAGCCTGGTGGAATACCTCTGGGAATGGGGCCGCCAGGAACAGCTAGACTTTAGGCCCACCATCGCACACCGCCTTGACCAGGAAACCTCGGGCATGCTGCTGGTAGCGCTCCACGGCGACACCCTTCGCGACCTTACCCGCATGATTCGAGAGCACGAAGTAGACAAGTACTACTACGCCTTGGTCAAGGGAAATCTGGATAAGGACAGAGGAACCATCAACGAAAAGCTGACCCGTACCGACGCTGCCAAGGGCAGCAAGATGAAAGTAGGCCAGGACGACAAGGAAGCCAAGGAAGCAATCACCCACTACCGCGTAAAGCAACATTACATCGGTTATGATCTGGTGAAAATCAAGCTGGAAACCGGCCGTATGCACCAGATTCGCGCCCACTTCGCAAGCATTGGCCACCCCCTGCTGGGTGACTCCCGCTACGGCGATTTCGCCCTGAATCGTGAAGTAAAAAAGGACCTGGGCCTCCATCGCCTTTTCCTCCACAGTTGCCGTCTGGAATTTGACTGGCAGGGCGAAAAGAAGGTTTTGGACTGCCCGCTGCCCAAGGAACTGCAATCCGTTCTGGACCAGCTGAAACGCAAGCCTTACGAACGCAAGGAAAACAACTTCCAGCAGAATCGCCACAGACGATAACCTCCAATCTTTCTATACAACAGGCTTTTTATGGGAAAACTTTTAGCTTACATACTTCCGGGAATCATCATCTGTATAGCCCTGATATTCTTTAGTTTCAACTGCGTTTCCGAAGAAACAAGCAAGGCCATTTGGTTCAACAATCTGATGCGCGCAGGATATATACTCTCCATCGTCATCCCCTGTGTCATTTACTACATCAAAACCCCTCCCGGAAAAATGAACAAGCCCGACTGATTCAATGAAATTTCTATATTCGACGCCGATTTAAAGTCGGCGTTTTTTTTAGACGTCGTAAAAGGAATAAAAAATGAAAGTTTCTTTAAGTTGGCTGAAGCGTCATGTGGATCTGCCGGAATCTGTGGCAGAAATTGAAAAGGCACTCACTTCCATCGGCTTGGAAGTGGAAGGCATCGAAGAACCGGGCAAGGTTTATGACAAGCTGGTGGTGGCAAAGGTCCTCACCTGCGAAAACCATCCGGATAGCGACCACCTCCACATCACTACCGTCAACAACGGCACTGAAACCATCCAGATCGTTTGCGGCGCACCTAACGTTGCTGCAGGCCAGACTGTGGTTCTCGCTCCCATCGGTGCAGAACTGCCCATGAGCGACGGCACCGTCCTCAAGATGAAGAAGTCCAAGATCCGCGGCGTGGAAAGCTTCGGCATGATTTGCGCCGAAGACGAAATCGGCCTTTCCGACGACCACGGTGGCATCATGGTTCTGGACGACTCCATTCCCGCAGGCACCCCGTTTGTAAGCCTGGGCATGTACGACGTCTGCTTCGAACTGAACGTCACCCCCAACCGCCCAGACGCTCTTTGCCACCGCGGTGTTGCCCGTGAACTGGCAGCCAAGTTTAACCGCCCCCTGAAGCCCCTCTCCTACAACCTGGTAGAAGAAGCCGACGCAGCCTCCTCCGCAGTTTCCGTGGAAGTGGTCCCCGGTTGCGGTTGCTCCCGCTATACCGCCCGCGTCATCAAGGGCGTAGAAGTCAAGCAGAGCCCCAGCTGGCTCGCCAAGCTCTTGCACACCGTTGGCATGAACTCCATCAACAACGTGGTGGACATCACCAACTTCATCCTCATGGACGTGGGCCAGCCCCTCCATAGCTTCGACATGGACCAGCTGAAGGGTTCCATGATCAAGGTCCGCCGCGCAGTGAAGGGCGAAAAGATCCAGACCATCGACCACACCGACCACGAGCTCACTGAAGCCGAACTGGTCATCTGCGATGGCGACCGTCCCGTAGCCGTAGCCGGCACCATGGGCGGTGTAGAATCCGAAATTATCGACGCCACCAAGAACGTTCTTCTGGAAAGCGCCTACTTCAACCCCACCATCGTCCGTAAGCAGGCCAAGCGCCTGGGCATCGGTTCCGATTCCAGCTACCGTTTCGAACGCGGTATCGACACCACCACCCAGGACGAATACAGCAAGTATGCTTGCGCCATGATCCAGGAAGTGGCTGGCGGCAAGGTCCTGAAGGGCTGCGTGGAATACACCGGCGACGACCACCAGAAGGAACTTACGAAGATTGACCTCCGCGTCTCCCGCGTGGCAAAGATCATCGGCATGAACGTTCCCGCCGACGTGATCCGTAAGCACCTCACCAGCATCAACCTGAACCTGGTTGCAGAAAATGGCGAGACCATGACCTTCGAAATCCCGGGCAACCGTCCGGACTTGGAACGCGAAGTGGACCTCATCGAAGAAGTAGCCCGCCTCGTAGGTTTCGACAACATTCCTTACAGCCTGCCCAAGTTCACCATGCAGCCCAACGAACTTCCGGCTGTAGAACAGATGAACAGAAAGATCCGCAGAACTTTGAGTGCCATGGGTCTCCATGAATGCTTGAACCTGCGCTTCACCAGCAAGGCTCGCACCGAAGCTCTTTTCGGCACCGACGCTTCTGACCGTCGCGCAAACCCCGCAGCACTTCTGAACCCCCTGTCCGAAGAACTGGGCGTTGTACCCACTTCTCTCCTCCCCAACTTGCTGAAGAATGTTGCCGAAAACGAAAAGAACCGCCCCGGTTCCGTTCGCTTGTTCGAAGTGGCCAAGGGCCAGTTCAAGCGTGAACGCGCCGACGTCCGCGACAACGGCTTTGACGAATCCAACCTGGTGGCTTTGGTTGTGGCAGGCGCCTTCGACGCAAACCCGCTGAACGACAAGCCCGCACAGATTGACTTCGCCTCTTTCAAGGGCCTGGTCCAGACCTTCTTCAAGCGCTGCGGTATCGTGGTTGAATTCCGCATTCCCGAAAAGCTGGAAGCCTTCATGCATCCGGGCAAGCAGACTGAAATCGTCGCCGGCAAGACCGTTCTCGGCACCATGGGCGCCCTGCATCCGTCTGTAGCCAAGTCCTGCGAAATCGGTTACGAAACCTATGTGATGGAAGCCGACCTGGACAAGATGATTGTGGCAAGCCAGAAGAAGATTATCTTCCAGGCCTTCAGCCGTCAGGTTCCTTCCAGCCGCGACATCTCTCTTGAAGTAGCCAAGGAAATGACTCACGAAGAAATCGTTGCTCGTATCAAGGGCCTCAACCCCAAGAACCTTGCAAAGATTGCCCTCAAGAGCATCTACGAAGGCGAAAAGATCGAAGCCGGCAAGAAGAACATGGTCTACAGCCTCACCTACCAGGCCATGGACCGCACCCTTACCGACGACGAAGTCAACAAGGCACACAACAAGCTTCGCGACAAGCTGGTAGCTAACGGAGACATCGTTTTGCGCTAACGCGCATAGACTATAGGTTAAAGTTTAAAGGAGAAAGAATTTTTACTCTCCTTTAAGTTAAAAAGCCCCGCAGTCCAACTGCGAGGCTTTTTCTATTTAAACCGTTCCGACGTACTAACCGACTAGCGCCGTCTTCACCTGCTGAATAAAGCTCATTTCCTCAGGAGAAACATTGGTCTCGTTATCATCTTCCTTGGAGGCTCCGGCAATGCGGAGCATGGCTTCCAGAACCTTGCTCTTAAATTCAGCGGATTCTTTCTTCAAAACAGCGATGCAAGCGTCGGTGCGGTCCTTGGCATTGCAGAAATCACCATAGGTATTGTTGAAATCATCCCAGCTTACATCCGGGGTCAGTTCGTCATGAATCTTGTCCAGTTCGTCGCTTTCAGCCTGGGTTGCGGATGCAGAACCCGGCAGCAGCTTTTCAGTTTCGGTTTCGTGGAAAAGGCAGGCAACCTGCCAAGACAAAATCAAAAGAGCAAGATTCGGTTTCATGATTACCTCGAATTGTTTTGCTAAAAGATATATAATAGCACCCCCATTTTGAACTGCGAACAACGAGATTTTCATGTTTTTTTCAACATTCCACCCCTTCACCATTCATTTTTCATCATTCATCCTTCATTGTTAATTGTTCTTTGTTCATTGTCCTTTGTCAATTTTTTCTATACTTTACGTCATGGCATACGTAGCAATGGCCCGTAAGTGGCGTCCGCAGTCTTTTTCCGACATGGTCGGTCAGGAACATATCGCTCAAACCCTTCAGAACGCAATCGAGGGTGGGCGTCTTCACCATGCATTCCTGTTCACCGGAACCCGCGGCGTAGGTAAGACCACCAGTGCCCGTATCCTTGCCCGTACTTTGAACTGCACCGGCGGCGACCCTCTGCACCCCTGTGGCGAATGCCCCAGCTGCAAGGACTTTGCCGGCGGCAACCCCATGGACGTTTTCGAAATAGATGCAGCCTCCAACACCGGTGTGGACAGCATCCGCGACGTCATCGACCGCGTGCAGTATCCGCCCGTTATCGGCAAGTACAAGATCTTTATTATCGACGAAGTCCACATGCTTTCCAACGCCGCCTTCAACGCCCTGTTGAAGACCCTGGAAGAACCCCCTGACCATGTGATTTTCATCTTCGCCACCACAGAAGTCAACAAGGTGCTCCCCACCATCTTGAGCCGTGTGCAGCGTTTTGACTTCAAGAGACTTTCCGTAGAACAGGTTCGCAGCCGTCTTCGCTACATCTGTGAACAGGAAGGCATCAACGCCTCCGACGAAACCCTGGATATCTTCGCCGAAAAGGCCGACGGTTCCATGCGCGACGGCCTCACCTTCTTCGATCAGGCCTACGCCTTTACCGGTAGCGAAATGACTGCAGACGCTGTCCGTAGCGTTCTTGGCATTCCCTCTACCGAACTGTTCTTTACGTTGATTAACTCCATCGAAAGCCACGACCTCAAGGCATGCTTCCAGATGGTAGATGACGCCTGCAAGAAGGGCATCGAGTTCACTCCCCTTCTGGATGGCTTCGGCAAGTTCCTCCGCAACCTGCTGTACGCTCGTCTCGAGGCATTTACCCCCGATTCGCTGAACATCACGGAAGAACTCTACAACCGTTTCAAGGAAGCCGCCCCTGGTCTCAAGAACGGCGACATCCTTCGCATCAGCAAGATGCTTATCGACCTGCAGGCAACGCTGCGATACAGCACCAACCCCCGCCTCCTGGTAGAAACCACCTTTGCACGAATGGCCTGGCTTGACCATCTTACCGACCTACGAAGAGCGTTGGCCGCCATCAACGATCCCGCAAAAGCTTCTGGTAGCCCTGACCAAGAGGCGTTAAAAAAAAAAGTAACTGATGTCAGAAATATGCTGGATGCCCAGGAAGAAGCCAGGGCCATGCAGCAAGCTGAAGAAAATCCCTTTGCCGCCATGCAGAACGGCATCGTGAACGGCTACCGTTCCGAGCTGGGAATCAACAACTACTCCCGATACGAGATTGCTGCCGCCTGGGGTTCTATCCGGGTGCAGATTGCAGACATGCAGGATTTCGCCTTCTCCGTGGCCCTGAACGACACCGTCCTCGAGGTTGGCGACCTCCAGCAGACACCCTTCGAAGTATTCCTGACCTACGTAGGAACTCCCGAATCCGCCGGCTGGGCCGAAAAACAGATGAGGGACCGTCCCGACTACATCGAGCGTGTAAAGCAGATCTTGGAAGAAAGCCTCCAGACTCCCGTGGACCTGAAGATCAAGAGTCGCGCCTATAACGAAGCGGAACTGACCCAGAAGCGCATGGCCCAGATGTCTCCCTACGAACTGGACCTGCAAAACGACGACGGCCTGCGCCTGCTCAAGGAACAATTCAAGGCGGAACTGATATACTCCCGCAAAATCCAGAAAGTGGTCCCCGAAACAGACCAACAGTCGGATTCAGACGTTTCATCTTCGGATGACTAGCCTAAAAACCCCTAAAATTTGTAAATTAAAGCAAAAAAAGCCCATTTAAAGGAAAAATCACTATGGACATGAGCAAAATGTTGAGAGACCTTCAGAAAATGCAGAGCAAGATGATGAAGGCCCAGAGCGATCTCAAGGCACAGAGTTTCGACGCCGAAGCCGGTGGTGGCATGGTGAAAGTGGCCATGAACGGCAAGGGTGTGGTCACCATGATCAAGATCAATCCCGACTGCGTCGACAAGGATGACGTGGAAGCACTGGAAGACCTCCTGATGGCAGCCATTAACTCCGCCGTCAAAAAGAAAGATGAAGCCACCCAGTCCAGCATTTCCGACATCACCGGCGGCATGAAAATTCCCGGTTTGATGTAGGTCACACCTTTGTTAGTAAAGGGCGCCCATAAGGGCGCTTTTTTCGTTTTATGGCCTGGCAAAAACGCGTGTTTTTCGCCAAAAACGGCAATTTCATTTTATCCCCCAAAACATGCACTTCATCCATTTTATTATAAAAAAGCCCTTTAGAACAGGGGGCATTTTTTTTAAATTTGGCCCGTAAAATTAGATAGGAGATATAATGTCCAGGCAACTTGCTATTTCGGCAACTCTCGCCGCAACATTCGCCCTTGGCATGGCAGCTCAGACCTTCGCCGGTCAGACCTATACCCGCGAAGAAGCCATCAACGTTGCACTTGAAAATTCCTCCGACGTCAAGTCCGCCGAGGAAAGTTTGAAAAAGACCAACGCTCAGGTAGACGAAGGCTATGGTAACGCCTATCCTTCCATCGACTTGAGTGCTACCGTCACCCGTATTTTCGGCCTCGACGACGTAAAAAAATCCACAGCCTTGTCCGATGCCGCAGGCCAGATGGCCATGGGCCAGGATGCAGATGGTCACCCCCTGGCCAACGCCTTTGATACCCAGGTTATTGCTCCGGCCATGGACGGCCTCATTTACGGCATGTCCAGACAGGGTTATCGCTGGCAGTCCAGCGTAGGCCTTACCGCCACCCAAGTTCTTTACGCCGGTGGTAAGGTTGGCACAGGCATCGAAATTGCAAAGACCGCAAAGCTCAACAGCGAAATCGCCCTTGAAAATGCCAAGAGCAACGTCCGCTTCAGCGTGGAAGAAGCTTTCGACAATGTGATCATCCTGGACAGTTCAGTGGTTATCACCGAAGAAAGCATCGCCCTCCTGGAAACCGCCGTTGAACTGGCAACCCAGTCCTACAAGAGCGGCCTTGGTACCGAACTGGACATGGTCCGTGCCCAGTTGGAACTGGACAACCTGAAGTCCACTCTGGAAGACCTGAAGAAGAAGCAGGTTCTTGCACGTAACGCAATCCTGAACACCATGGGTCTGCCCTACGATGCAGAAGTCAAGTTCGTCGGTGACTTCCGTAGCCCCGAGAACGCATCCATGCCGGACACCGCCATGGCAAACGTCCTGAAGCGCCGTAAGGAAATCGCTCAGTTGAAGGCCGCCGAAGAAATCAACAACAAGTTGGTCGATATCCAGAAAGGCGACTACAAGCCGACCGTAGCCCTCCAGGCCGGTATCAAGTACAGCAACAACCAGAACGAATTCTACAAGTGGGACGCACCGGACTGGGACGAAAACATCAACAAGTACGTCGCCTTGAGCGTCACCATGAACCTTTTCAATGGCAACAAGACAAGGTCCGGCGTAGCCCAGGCAAAGTCCGACCTTCGTTCCATTCAGCTCCAGCGCGAAACCGCAGAACGCGGATTCCGTCTGCAGGTCGAATCCTGCGTAAGCAACCTTGAAAACGCCACTCAGCAGATCGAAATGAAGAAGCGTTCCCTGGAACTTTCCCAGAAGAACTACGACTTAACTGAGGCAGCCTATAAGGTAGGTCGTGAGACTCAAATCAACTACCTTACTGCAAACAATAGCCTCCGTCAGGCAAAACTGGCCTACACTCAAGCAATTAAGGAATGGAACACAGCATACAATGCTCTGCTCCAGGCAACCGGTGAATATTAAGAGATAAGAGGAAGAAAATGAATAAGACCGTAAAGACACTCGTTACCCTCATGGCAGCCTCCCTGCTTTTCGCTGGCTGTGACCTCAAGAAAAAAGATGAACAGGAAAACAAGCCCAAGGCCGCAACCATCGAAGAAATTCAGGCCGAAAAGGGCAAGCCCGCCCGTGTGGTAAAGGCAGCCAAGGCAAAGCTTTCCGACATTCGCAAGTTCAGCGGCACCATCGAAGGCGTCCAGCAGGTTTCCGCCATCTCCAAGATGGGCGATCCTCTTGAAAAGATCAACATCCAGGTTGGCAGTTCCGTCAAGAAGGACCAGGTTCTTGCCGAGTATGCACGTTCCGCAGACAACACCCAGCTGGAACAGACCAAGGAACAGATTGCTCTCCTCGAAAAGGCAACCGAACGCATGCGCGATGTTTACCAAAAGGGTGGCATCAGCCAGCAGGACATGGATTCCCAGGAACTGCAGCTGAAGATCGCCAAGATGAACTTGGAAACTTTGGAACGCGCAAACAAGATTCTCGCACCTGCTGCAGGTGTCGTTACCGAATTGAAGTACCAGGTTGGCCAGGTTCCCGGCCAGGGAGTGTTCTGCACCATCGCCAAGCTCGATCAGGTCATCCTGAAGCTGAATGTCACCAGCCAGGACATCGGCCTCTTCAAGAAGGGCGCTACTGCAACCGTCAACCTGAACGGCGAAGTCCTGAAGGGTAAGGTAACCACCATTCCTCTGGCAGCAAATCCCCAGACTCGTTTCTTCCCGGTGGAAATCACCTTCAACAACAAGGGCAAGAAACTCCTCCCCGGCATGTACGTCACTGCAGACTTGAACATGCAGCAGGTCAGCGGCGTGGTTGTTCCCAACGAAGCTATCGTTTATCGTAACGGCGTGAACTTCATCTGGGTCGTAGACTCCGAAGGCAAGGCAAAGCGCCGCATCGCCCAGATCGGCGTTCAGACCCAGAGCGACATCCAAGTTGTTAGCGGTGTGGAAGACGGCGAAATGGTCATGGTCGAAGGCCAGTCCAAGATGAATGACGGCGACAAGGTTCTCATCGTAGAATAATACCGGGAGAATTTCTGAATGATTAAGGCAAGTATTTACAAACCAATCACCATGCTCATGGTCATCTTGACCATCGTGGTGTTCGGTATCTACACCTACCGTATGATGGTGGTGGACTTGATGCCGAAATTCGATATTCCCGTTGTGACCGCCGTGGTGGTCTACCCTGGTGCAAACCCGGAAGAAATCGAATCTACAATTATTAAGCCCGCCGAAGAAAAGGTGGAACTGGTGGACGGTATCGACTACGTGCAGTCCATCTGTATGGAAAACTACGGCATTATCGTGGCCATGTTCAACATGGGTATCGATGTTGACGTGGCAGCAAACGACGTCCGTGCCCAGGTGGAACAGGCCGCAGCCGACTTCCCTGACGCCGCCGAAGCTCCGATCATTTCCAAGGTGGACATTAACGCTTCCGCAATTATGTCCATTTCCTTCACCGGTCCCGCGAACTCTACGGAACTCCGCCAGAAGGTGGAAGACGACATCCAGCCGCTTTTCACTTCCGTTCCCGGTGTGGCTAGCGTAGATATCTTCGGTGGTACTACCCGACAGATTTCTGTGGAACTGGACAAGGAAATGCTCAAGAACCGTGGCGTAGATATCGCTACTATGATGGGCATGTACGGTGTGGGCAACATCAACAACCCGGTAGGTGAAGTCCGCGGCAAGTTCAAGAACACCTCGGTCCGTACAGCTGGTAAGTTCCGCACCCTAGACGAAATCCGTAATCTTGACATTCCCACAAGCACAGGCGTTATCAAGCTTGGTGAAGTAGCCGATGTCAAGGACACTGTCAAGACCATTACTTCTGCATCTCGCTTTAACGGAGTCAACTCTGTTTCTCTTGATATTAAGAAGCGTTCCGACGCAAACGTGGTGGACGTGGCTCAGGGCGTGATCAAGCGTCTGGATGAAGTCAACAAGACTCTGCCTCCTGGTTTCGAACTCCATCTGGTTTACGACAAGTCTGAAGCAGTGAGCGAATCTATCGACAACGTGATTCAGAACATTATCGTCGCAATCCTCTTGACCTCTATCCTGTTGCTTCTGTTCCTGGGTAAGCTTTCTACCATGCTGATTGCAGCACTTACCATGCCTATTTCTGTGGTAGGTTCCTTCACTCTCATGTACTTCGCCGGTTTCGGTATCAACATGATGAGTTTGATGGCACTTTCTTCTGCTGTGGGCCTGTTGGTGACCAACTCCATCGTGGTGCTTGAAAATATTAACGCAAAGTTGCTTGAAGGTCTTGATCCTAAGGAAGCCGCCTACAAGGGAACTTCCGAAATTATGGTGGCCATTATGGCATCCACCCTCACCAACGTTTGCGTGTTCGTGCCTATCGCCTTCATGAAGTCCATCGTGGGTATCTTCTTCAAGACCTACGGTATGACCATGGTGTTCGCAACGGTTGTGTCCCTCCTCATCACCTTCACCCTTACCCCGCTTATGGCAGCCTACCTGTTCAAGGGTAAGAAGCGCGACGAGAACGGAAACATCATCGAAGAAAAGCCGGGCATTATCGGAAGAATCTTTGGTGCCATCATGGGTATCTTCCCCGCTATCATGAACGCCATCCGTTTCATCTACCTCAAGACCCTTAGCTTTGCCCTGTCTATCTTCGGTGTGATTTTCCAGGTGGGCGCTCTTGTGGCCATGGTGATGTTCGTTGGCTATATGGTTAAGAACCATATGTCTGTGGAACTTTCTCCTAAGCAGGACCAGGGTATGATGGCTGTGACCCTTGAAATGCCTGTGGGTACCAACATCGAAACTACAGACAGTGTTACCAAGATTATTGAAGCCCGTCTGAAGGGCATTCCTGAAATCAGTCAGTACAGTGTGACGGTGGGTGGCGAAAGCGGCTTTACCTCCGTGAACCAGGCCAAGATGCGCTACAAGATGATCAAGCGTTGGGAAGGCCGTACCCGCAGTACCGACGAAATCGTGGACTCCATCCGTCCTTACCTGGCCGACATTCCTGACGCATACATTTCTATCAAGAGCACCTCCGCTTCCGAAATGAGCAACAACTCCGCAGGTGACGTGGTGCTGGAAGTCAGCGGTCTCCACAGAGACTCCGTGGTTAAGGCGGCGGACATTCTGAAGGCAGCCGTGATTGAAAAGATCGACGGTATTGTGGAAGTCAAGTCCAGCTACGAAGCGGGTAAACCTGAAATTCGCTTGATTCCGAACCGCCAGGCTATGGCCGACTACGGAACCACCGTCCAGCAAATGGCAACCTACAACTACATCGCCGTCAGCGGTTACGAAGCAGGTACCTACTCTGAAAACGGTGAAGAATACGACGTCTACTTCCGTATGCAGGAAAAGGACCGTGCAAGCCACGCCGACATCGAAGACCTCCCCATGCTCACTCCTAAGGGTTATGTTTCAGCCCGCGAGCTCTTCTTCATCGAAGACGGTGCTGGTCCTACCAAGATTGAACGTAAGCGCAAGCGTACTCGTATCGACGTTTCCATGAACTTGCTCCCGGGTCATACCACTGGTGAAATCATGGGTAAGGTCGGCGCTCTCGCTGCCGAAATGAAGGATCAGCTTCCTGAAGGTGTCACAACAGGCTTCGGTGGTAATGCAGACATGCAGAACGACATGGTGCAGGAATTCATTGCAGCAATCATCATGGCAATCCTCATGACCTACATCTTGCTGGTAGCCTTGCTGGAAAGCTTTGCACAGCCCTTCATCATCATGACTACCATTCCTATGGGTGCTATCGGCGTGTTCCTTGGCCTCATCTTCACAGGCAAGGCTCTGTCCATGATCGCATTGATGGCTATCGTGATGCTTATCGGTGTGGTGGTGAACAACGCCATTCTATTGCTTGACGAAGCTAACCGTCTACTCCGCAGTGGCGCCATGGGACGACGTTCCGCAGTGATGACTGCCGCAAAGTCTAAGTTCCAGGCAATCGTGCTTGCTACCCTCGCTTCTGTGGTGGCTCAGCTCCCGCTGGCATTCGCCATGGGTGGTGACGTGGCCGCCATGACCCAGCCTATGGGTATCGCTTCTGTGGGTGGTTTGATTGTGTCTGCAATCCTTACCATGTACTTGATTCCTACCTTCTTCTGGCTCCCCAACGCCATCTTCCACAAGGCTAAGAAGGGCGTCAAGAAAGTGGCAAACAAGGTAAAGCGCTCCAAGAACTAAGTTTAGTACATTAGAGAGAGAAGAGCCGCCGGGAAACTGGCGGCTCTTTTTTTGCTTTGTTTTTTGCAACAAAACGTTACACAAAAACCGAGGGGGCTTTTATAAATTGCCCCCGATGATTCTTGAGGCCAGTAACGACATATTTCCAGCAGAGGAAAACAACCGGCGTAAAATACGCAGGGTTCCCATTCTTGACGACTCCGATGAGCTGCAGCTAAGCCGCATTCGTCTCGAAATGAACGAAGATGTCCCCATTTTGCCCGAGGTCCATACCGCGGAGGAAATCCGCCATATAAAGCTTAAGGAACAGCTCCAGAAAGACGAACTGTCCCTACCGACGTCCCAGGAACTTCAGGGGGTTAGTTCCTGGGAGTCGGAGCCAATCATCAACCTGGTCGACAGCCTTTTGGACCAGGCGCTGGATACAAGAGCCACAGACATCCACATAGAGCCAGGAGAAACATCTCTGCGAATCCGTTTTCGTCAAGACGGTTTGTTGCGTGATTTCAAGAAACTACCCCTGTGGATATGCGACCCGGTCCTTGTCCGAATCAAGATTATCTCCGGCATTGACATTACAGACAAACGAATTCCTCATGACGGAAGCTTTGTCTACTCCGCTTTTGCCCATAAGGTTAACGTACGAGTCAGCACCCTACCCGTTACCATACTGAATACACAATCTGAAAAATGCGTCCTTAGGCTTTTGTCCGCCGACGGGCTTGCCGATACAAAGACACATGCAGAAAACTCCCCTGCCGGCAAGCCTATCGACGGACTTTCCTTGTTACAGCTAAGCGATGCAACCACCCGATACCTGCGGCAAGTTTTCGACAGTCCCCAAGGTTTATTCCTTGTGACTGGGCCAACGGGAAGCGGCAAGACCACAACCCTGCACACAGGCCTTAAGACAATCATCCCGAGAGAGATAAACGTTACAACCATCGAAGACCCGGTGGAATATGTGCTAGAAGGAGCAAACCAGGTTCAAGTCAATGAACGTTGCGGATTTACCTTTGCAAACTCCCTACGGTCTATTTTAAGGCAAGATCCCGATGTCATCCTAGTAGGGGAAATCCGCGACCAGGAAACGGCGCAGATTGCGATACAGGCGGCACAAACCGGGCATCTGGTACTTTCAACCTTGCATACCAACGACGCCAAGGGGGCATACACAAGGCTAAAGGACCTTGGAATATCCGAAACCATCCTGCAGGAATCCCTTCTCGGCATTCTTGCCCAACGGCTCGCTCGTACGATTCCCTCCGGCCGTAGGGCAATTGTAGAACTACTAAAGCCCGACAAAACCTACGTAGACGGTACTTTGATTAATTCCGCCCAAAACCTAGTGGCACAGAACATCATCACAGAAGATGAAGCCACCAGAGTCCTGGGGAATCTTTTCTATATTAAGGACGATGAAAGTTTCTGACCGCGCATTGGGTTACCTGACCGTCCTAACATTACTGCTTGTTTTCGCAGTAATCACCATTGGAATGTGGGATGCCCACCATGAATCCGCTACCACAATCCTGGTGGATTTTGATGAACTTGGATCCCTGCAACCCGAGGATCCTGTCGTTATCCGCGGCTATAACGTGGGCACAATCGGCGATGTTAAATGGCTTGGCGACAGAGCTCGTGTAGAAATCAAGTTCAACGAACCAGTCGTTATTCGTGAAGGTACCATTTTCAACAACGTGAACTACGCCCTCATGGGACAGCGCCGTCTGGAAATCACCCCCTCCAAGACAGGCAAGGTTCTCCCCAACGATTACATTCACACCGGAATTTTCGAGCCAGGCATTGCAGAAGCACTCAGGCTAATGGACAATGTCAATGAACAGTTGACAGCCATACGCGAAATGGTTCACCTCATTGTCGAAGGTGACTCGGCCAACCCCTCTGCCCAGGAAATGTTCGAAAAGGTCATGACCACCATAGAGAAAACCCTGGAAAATTCCGAGAAGATGGTTGTTTCGTTACAGCCCACCATCAATAAGATTTTCTCCCAGGTGGATAGCGCCTCCAACACCCTGATCGATGTAACCATGCAGGCAGATACTGCGGTCAAGTCCGTCACCAACGTCATCAACGAAAAGATATCCCTTGCAGAAGACGCCATCAAGAAAATTTCCGAAGGTGCCAAGCGTACTAACGAAATCATCGCAAGCATCGAAGACAACGCCCTTAATCACAAGCTGCTTACAACGGGAGAGACCCTTGAAAAGGTAAACGACCTGGTCAACAAGATAAACGATCTCCTTATAGCACTCGACACCAAGGGAGTCAAGATTCTTGACGACAATGGCCAGCCGGTCAAGCTTGTTACCTGGAAGAACATAAACCTGATTGGAAAGACCGCCCGCGAAAAGGCTGCAGAACGTGCTGCCAAGGGCGAAAGCCTCCCCTAAGGCAATCCCATGGATTTGTCCATTCTACCCAAGATGGGGCCTAAGAGTCTTGAAGCCTTAAGGTCTGCAGGCATTGTTTCTCTTTCTGATTTTCTCTACAACATTCCTCGCACCTATCTTGACCAAACCAAGGTTACCCGCATTTGCGATTTGCAAGTGGGCGAACGGGTTGTCCTCATTGGAAAGATTATACGCGCAGGTGTTATCAGGGGCAGAACCAGCCGTTTTGTTGCAACCCTCGCCGACGGCACAGGCGAAATAAACCTGATCTTTTTTCAAGGATGGAAGTTCCAAAGCCGCAAACTGACGCCTGGAACCAGCTGGCTCGTTACGGGTGTTGTAGGCGATTACCGCGGATTCCAGATGACCCATCCGGAATTACAGCCTTTTGATACCGACGAACAGTTCAACGGCCAGATTCTTCCTGTCTATCCCATGACAGAAGCCATGACCAAGAGCCGCATTACCCAAAGGGCTCTTCGGAACTGGTACAGCCTGGTATTCAAGTTTCCAAACCTGGCGCTTCCCGGAACCTGTCCACGAGCGCTAACGGACTATCTGCACTACAAACCAGTTCTTGACAATCTACGGACGCTGCACCAGCCCACCGATTTTGCGGAAATTCGAAAAGCCAAGTTCCAATTGAAAATCCTGGAACTATTGCCCTTCTGTCTTCGCATGATACAGCGTCGCAAGCACCAGATGCTTCGCGGTCACGAACGGCAGATAGATCTAGGCCAGGTCATGAACGCCAAGGCCCGATTACCCTTTTCTCTGACATCGGGTCAGGACGATGCCCTCAACCAGATTATCGACGGACTGAACGGCAAGAAACAGTTTCACGCCTTGCTTCAAGGTGACGTAGGTTGCGGCAAGACTGTTGTAGCCATGCTTTCCATGCTGGCTGTATGCGGAGCCGGAGAACAGAGCGCCCTCATGGTGCCAACCGACATTCTGGCCCGACAGCACTACAAGCAGATGAAGCCCTTCTTTGAAGCTGCCGGAATGCGGGTAGAACTTTTAGTGGGTGCCACTCCTACAGCAGAACGTAGGCAGATTCTCGGCGAACTTCAGATTGGGCTATGCCAGGCGGTCATCGGAACCCACGCCCTATTCTCCAAGGATGTGGAATTCGCAAAGCTTGGATTCGTCATCATCGACGAGCAGCACCGCTTCGGCGTAAACCAGCGTGAAGCCCTGCTTGCCAAAGGGCAGTACCCAGACATGCTGGTCATGAGCGCAACGCCGATTCCCCGAAGCCTTGCCATGACGCTTTACGGCGACTTGAAAGTCATTTCCATCAAGGAAAAACCCGCTGGACGCAAGCCTATCAAGACAAGGCTCATTCCACCCGAAAAGCGAAACGACATGAAAGGCTTTATCGCCAAGGAAGCAAAAGGCGGCAACCTTTGCTATTGGATTGTAAGCCGAGTCAGCGGGGACAGCGAATCCGACGTTCCCGCCAAGAGTGTAGACGACATCGTTGCTGAGCTAAGAATGTTCGACAATTCCCTTGTGGTAGAAGGGATTCACGGGCAGATGAACGAGGCAGACCGAGACGAGGCTATCAAGCGCTTTGCCGAAGGCAAGATCCACGTTCTTGTGGCAACCACCGTCATTGAAGTGGGCGTCAATGTGCCCCAGGCAAACCTGATGGTTATCGACCAACCGGACCGATTCGGCCTGGCACAGCTACACCAGTTACGTGGCCGTGTTGGACGCGGCGATGTTCAAGCCTGGTGTTTCCTGATGGTTCCCGAAAACGAGCCTGCCGAAAATTCCATCGAGAGACTGACTCAATTCAGCCACACCGAGGACGGCTTTGAAATCGCAGAACTGGACCTGCAGACACGCGGCGCAGGAAACCTTGAAGGAAACGAGCAAAGCGGCAGCTGGGTATTCCGTTGGTTCGACTGGATCCAAGACCAGGAACTTATTTCCCAGACGCTACAGATGGCAGAAAACATCCTTGGCGACAAGGATTGCTTCGACGAGGACGCCAGGGAAAAGATCCAGCTTTGGTACAGCGAAAAGAAATCCGCCAACGAGGACGGAGTCCACTAGATTTCAGGCATGCTCAGCAGAGCCGCCATGTCGGCGGCACTGATTTCAAAGTCCAGCTCCATATTCTGACGAATATATTCCACATGGGTGGACTTGGGCAAAGTCACCAAGTCAAGCTGCAGGCAGAAACGGTTTGCCAGCTGGGGCACGGACACACCGTACTTCTTCGCCATTTCGCATACAGCAGGAACATTTGCCAAACGGCCTGTTGCGTTAGGAGAATAGGCCTCCACACGAATTCCATTTGAGTGGCAGAATTCGATAAGTTCTGTAGGAACATGACCGATATGTACTCGGATCTGGTTCACAACTGGCATTACCTTGGCATTATCCTGCAAGTTCTTGATATCATCGATACTGAAATTGGAAACCCCGAGGCAGCGAATTTTTGTAGCCTCGTAAGCTTCTTCCATAGCCTTCCACACTTCCAGATTTTCTGCAAAATAATTACCTGCGGTGGGATCCTTCATCAAGTGCCAGGGCTTGGGCCAATGAATCAGCATCATATCGATGTGCTTACAATCCAGACGCTTATAGCTGTCCTCAATGCACTGAACAGCTTCCTTGTAAGTCTTGACTTCTGCAGGAATCTTGGAGGTTACAAACAAGCCTTCTCGGTGAAGGCCAGATTTTTCAAGGCCAGCCTTGATTCCTGCTCCAACACCTTCTTCATTGCCATAGGCAATGGCTGTATCAATATGCTTATAGCCCATTTCGATTGCGGCAGCAACTGCGGCAGGAGCAGCTTCGTTGGAAGTCTGCCATGTGCCCAAGGCAACCTTGGGAATACGGACGTTATTGCTTAATTTGTATGTTTCTTCGATAACCATATTAACTCCTGCCGTTTAGTTTTAATCTATCAGGAATATACTCTTTTTTAAAGAGCATTAAAATGGGAATCCACCAAACAAGTGGTTACTGCTGTTACCTACGCTGTAACGGATTATTTTTCAATCACAGGCATTTCACCTGTATGGGCCTTGACTTCGTCATAGGGGTCCACATGAACCATGGCGTCCACCACGTTCTCGCCGGCTTCAAGGATACGGCGTTCCACTTCTTCGGAAAGGTCATGGGCAGCAAGCAGAGTCATGTCTGCAGGCACCACAATATGCAAGTCCACGTGGAGATCGCTACCTACGTAGCGCGTGCGGAACCCATGAATACTAATGACGCCCGGGGTTTCAAGAGCAAGCTTCTTCAGCTTAGCCGCAATTTCTTCGGGGGCACCAATGTCTGCCACCTGGTGGATTCCAGGCCAGGCGATTTCGTAACCGGAATGCAAGATAAAGCAAGCCACGATGATGGCACCAACAGAGTCCGCAAACCAAAGTTCCGGGAACAGGATTCCAATCCCCACGGCAATCAAAACAGGAATGGAACTGTAGGCGTCACTACGATGATGCCAAGCGTTGGCTTCCAAAGCCTGACTACGAATGGTCTTGCCCGCCTTTCGGGTATAATGGAAAAGGACTTCCTTAATAACAATGGATAGCGCAGCCATGACTGCGGCAATCCATTCCGGATGGGAAGCACCTTCTTCGCCCAAACGCAATGTCTGGATGGCATCGTAACCAAGGCCAACGCCTACGGCGCAGACTGCCACACCAATCCCAACAGAGATCAGCGTTTCAAAACGGCGATGGCCGTAGGGATGATCCGCATCGGGAGGCGAGTTCCAAAAGCGAGATCCAACGATGACAGCTATATCTGTCAAAAAGTCAGATGCACTGTGAATGGCATCGGCAATCAAGGCCTGGGAGCCGCCGAAAAAACCAGCAAGGCCCTTCCCTATGGAAAGAGCTACGTTCCAGCCCAGGCCAACCCAGGTCACGTGCCGCACTTCAGCGCTATCGTCATGTCTTGCGATGCGAGTCATAGCCCTTAATGTAGCAACTTGTTTAAGCAAAGACTAGTCTAGGTCAAACCGATTAGGCCAGTGTTTGACTCCTTAGTTTTCTCAAACAAAATAAGACGAAGCTAAGCCTTCATTTTTAAATTTCAAATAGGCAACGGATGTGCATTTCAAAGCATCTAACCTGCCGTAAATAGACCAATACTTTCTATTTTATAAGACAAAGTATGAAGAAATTGCTGAAAATAATAATCGTGGTCGCCATTTTGGCCGGCATCGGATGTGGAGTCAAGACTTTCGTCCTAGACAAGAAAGCCGAGGCCCAGATAGCCACCCTGGTTACCGCAACCGTCGTCCAGGCAGATATTTCCACCACTATTTCTGCAACCGGTTCCCTGGAGCCTGTGGACCAGGTTGAAGTGGGCACCCAGGTTTCCGGCGACATCAGCAAGATTTATGTGGATTTCAATTCAAAAGTCAAGAAAGGGCAGGTCATTGCAGAGTTGGACAAGTCCAAGTTGCAGGCAACCTTGAACCAGGCGGAAATCGCCTACAAATCTGCGGAAAACGATTTCAACTACAAGAAGAACACCTTCGAACGAACTAAAAAACTGGCAGAGAGCAAAAGCGCCAGCGCCGTGGAATTGGAAACCGCAGAATACAACATGAACGCAGCCCAATTCACCGTGGAACAACGTAAGAACGAAGTTGCCCAGGCTCGACTGAACTTAAGCTACGCCACCATCAAGAGCCCCATCAGCGGCGTGGTTTTAAAGCGAGCTGTTGACGTAGGCCAAACGGTAGCCGCCTCCATGAGCACCCCCACCCTGTTCATCATCGCAAAAGACTTGAGCCAGATGAAAGTCATGGCCGCTGTAGACGAAGCGGACATTGGACAGGTAAAGGCTGGCCAGCGTGTTGAATTTACGGTAGACGCCTTCCAGGAAGACAAGTTCAGCGGAAAGGTTCAAGAAGTAAGACTGAACCCGACTACAACATCCAACGTGGTGACATATACGGTTGTCATTACCGCAGAAAATCCTGAGCAAAAATTACTGCCCGGCATGACCGCCACTTGCACCATCGTGACAAAGGAAGTAAAGGACGCCATCGCAGTTCCTGTTAAAGCATTGAAGTTTACGCCCGACGAAAGCACCCCCATGGCAGAACGCAAGAGACCTCACGATGGCATGGGCCCCGATGGCAAGCATCATCCGGAAGGCTTTGCCGGCAAGGACTTCGCAAGCAAGGAAGGCAAAATGCCTCCTCCTGGCATGGGTGCAGGCGGACCTCCCCCAGGCGGCCCCGGGATGGGTCCCGGCGGATTCGAAAAGGGTGGCTTTGGCGGAAAAGCTGGTGGCAAGCGCAAACCTCACCTGAAGGGCGACCACGTGTGGGTGAGCATCGATGGAAAGGCTGCCCCCCGCCGTATTGAAATCGGCATTAGCGATGGCGTGAACGTAGAAATTCTTAAGGGACTAAGCGTTGGCGACAATGTGGTAATCGGCCAACAGACTGCAGCCGAAGAAGTCAAGGCAAAAGAAGAAGCCCGAAGCCCCTTCATGCCAGGGCCGCCAAAGGGAACCAAGAAGTTCAAGAAGTAAACTTAAGGCTGTAGAAAAGTCACCTTTAGAAAACGTCTTTTCCCTTAAATTAGGTTACTAAAAGCCTTATAACGATTAATTTAGTAACCCGTTTTTCATACAAATTCACATTTCTCGTTAAAAAAAAGCCTACTTTTCATTTTAAAAGGTTACTGAAAGATAAAAAAGAAGAAGTTTAGTAACCCCTACAAACGACAACATCTTAAAAAGTGACACACGCTATACACACAAATTAAAAATAAGGTCACTAAACGATTCAAAAATAAAGTTTTAGTAACCCTTTTTCAAAAAATTTAAACTTGTATAAGCAAAAAAGACTTCCTTTAACGGAAGTCTTTTTTAAAGTCCTGGGACTTTCGCCTGATTAGTCGTGGGACTCTTGCCCTGCGGGCTGCGAGTCCTTGATTAACGGCTCGGCAATGGAAAAATGCAAGCATTTTTCCGCTGCTCTCGCCTCTTAATCGTGGCGCTAGTTATTTCATAACTAGCGCTCGATTCTTCGGCTCACCTATGCAGAAATGCGAGCATTTCTGCGCAGGATTCGCCTCTTAATCGTTCATCATATGATCGAAGAACTTGCGGTAGTTGTCCTTGTCTTCGGTCTTACGGACGGCGATAGCGTCCTGGGGATGACGGTTCAGCATACCGGTGATCATCTGCGGGATGATGTAGCCCCATTCGTACTTGGCCTGGAGCGGGAGGAACAATTCCTGGTAGGCATCGAGAACCGGACGCAGATCGTACTTGGGGTTCTTCAGGAAGCCAAGGAGAAGTTCGGTAGTGCAGTTACCAGCGCCACGGCCCATGCCGGAAACAGAACCATCAAGGAAGTCAACATGGTTGATGATAGCCTGAATGGTGTTGGAGAAAGCCAGCTGCTGGTTGTTGTGGCCATGGAAACCAAACTGCTTGTTCTTTACGATGCCCTTGTAGCGCTGCATTTCCTTATCAATGTCTTCCTGGTAGAAGGCGCCGAAGGAGTCCACGAGATAAAGCACGTTGGCCTTGCATTCTTCGTTGACCTGGTGCAGAGCTTCGTCCAGTTCCGGACCGCGGTCACGGCTCACAGCCATGATGTTCAAAGTGGTTTCGTAGCCCATGTCGTGGAAGGCGTTCACCATTTCGATACCCTTGTCGATGTTCTTCACGTAAGATGCAACGCGGAACATCTGGTAGGGGCTTTCAGAAGCGGGCTTCACGGCGTCCATGTTCACGCGGCCCACGTCGGCCATCACAGCCATCTTCATCTTGGAATCGATACCGTCCTTCACCTTCCAGAGCAGATCGTCATCGCAGAACTTCCACGGGCCGTATTCCTTGGGGTCGAACAGTTCCGGAGAGTTCTTGTAACCCATTTCCATGTAGTCAACGCCAGCGGCGCTGAGGAGGGTGTAAAGACGACGGACGAATTCCAGGGAGAAGTCGTGCTTGTTGACGAGACCGCCATCGCGGATGGTGCAGTCGAGAACCTTAATGCTTTCGTAGTACATATTTTAGCCAATAGGTTATAGGTTAAAGGGTAAAGGATTCGCAATTAACCGCAATCCTTGTTTTATGGGGGCAAAGGTAGATTAAACATTGACTCAAGTCAAGAGTATAGAGAGTAACCAATGAAAATTTATTCGTATTCAACGTATTTACTGCGTTATTTACACAAACTTTCTTTATTTTTGTTGATATTCAACCTGTTACGAAGCGCAAGGACGAATTTCGCAGCATGCACAATAAACCGAAAGAAGCCTTTTTGCAACTCACTTTCATCTTTCACAAAACATTTTAACGCAAATATTGCGTATATAAAACCAATTCATTTCCGCTTACCCGTTTACTTGGAGAACCATTTCCAACATCATTTTTCTTGCGTTCCACTGAGGGTTAATTAAATTTATGGCATGAGGACAAAGATTTTTTCATTATGCACTTTCGCAGCATTGGCAACTTTTGGTTTAGCCAATGCCGGCACATTTTACTATAACCAGGTCGGTTACGACGCCACTCAACCCAAATCCGTAGTAGTCAAGGCTGCTGCAGGCCTTGACGGAGCAGACTTCACCGTAGAATTAGACGGATCTGCAGTCTACTCCGGCAAATTGAGCAAGGGAACAAATCCCGACAACTGGATCAGCGGAAGCGATGTATTTTACACCGCAGACTTTTCCGGAGTGACCACCCCCGGAACATACACCATCAAGCTTTCCGACGGTTCCTCTCTGGAGAAGATTGTCATCGCCAAGAACGCCTTGGCCACCAACACCTTGAAGTCTGTGATGGACTATTTCTACAAGGACCGCGCCGACAAGGACCCCATTATCGGTTGGGACAAGAAAGTTTCCGTTTACGGCAGCAGCGGAGTCACCCGCGACGTTCACGGTGGCTGGTACGACGCCAGCGGTGACGTGAGCAAGTACTTTAGCCACCTGTCTTACGCCAACTACCTGAACCCACAGCAGATTCCGCTGACAGTCTGGGCTTTGGCATTTACTGCCGAAAAAATGCCTAGCACCTTGACCGCAAACCCATCCACAGTTACCGCAATTGACGAAGCTATTTACGGCGCAGACTTTTTGATGCGTATGCAGGACGAGTCCGGATTCTTCTACATGACGGTATTCGATAACTGGGGACAGGGCAACCGCTATCTTTGTGCATTCAGCGGAAGCGACGGCGTAAAGAGTGCAGACTACAAGACCGCATTCCGTGAAGGCGGTGGCATGGCCATTGCAGCTCTCGCCCGCGCCTCGACTTTGAAGAAGAGCGGCGACTACACCAGCGAACAATATCTGGAAGCAGCAAAGAAAGGCTTTGAACATCTGCAAGGCAAACAGTCCATGGACGGAACTTGCGAGTATTGCGATGACGGTAAGGAAAACATCATCGACGATTACACAGCCTTGCTTGCCGCAACGGAATTGTACGCCGCCACAGAAGACAAGGCCTACCTGACTGAAGCCCGCAAGCGCGCACGACACCTAAGCAAACGTATGAGCGAAAAGGGCTATTTCTGGAGCGACGATGACGAAACTCGCCCCTTCTGGCATGCCAGTGACGCAGGTCTCCCGCTTGTTGCTTTAAGCCGTTTTGCGGAAATCGAAAGCAAGCAAGACATATCCTCGGACGAATTTATCGACAAAAGACCTGTTTGGGCTCGTCCCGACTGCGACTGCGACCCCATGAACGAGCTTCTTTACCAGGTTGGAGACGCAATAAGTGCACACTTGAACTGGCTCGTTTCTGTAACTACAGAAGTGGACAATCCCTTCGGCTACGCCCGCCAGACCGCAAAGACCCAAGGCGCCATCAAGAATACCTTCTTTATCCCTCACGACAACGAAAGTAAGTACTGGTGGCAGGGCGAAGACGCCCGCATTGCAAGCCTTTCCGCCGCTGTAATCTACGCAGCAAAGATTTTAGGCAGAAACGGAGCGGACAGCGAGGCTATCAACAAGTACGCCACCGACCAGCTGGACTGGATTCTGGGAAAGAACCCCTATGGCGTCTGCATGATGTACGGCAAGGGGATCAAGAATCCGAAAATTTATGACGGTACTTCAAACTACGACGCCACCTTGGAAGGCGGTATTGCCAACGGCATCAGCGGTCTCAAGGAAGACGGCAGCGGAATCGTTTGGGATGACGTGGCCGCCATCGGAAAAGCCGATGAACCCTGGAACAACTGGCGTTGGATCGAACAATGGCTCCCCCACTCCACCTGGTACCTGATGGCATTAACCGCACGTTACGATGAAGTAACCAAGCCCATTATTGAGCCCATTTCCAGTGCAAGCATCAGGACAACCGTCGCAGAAGTCGGCAGCATTAAACTGCAGGGCCGCACACTGAACATCGACGTTATTGGAAACTCTGTCAAGACGATTCAGCTCATCGACTTGAGCGGTCGCAAGATCATGAGCCAACCCATTAACGGCAAATCCGCCTCCATGGATTTGAGCGCTCTGAAGAGCGGCGTTTACATGGTGCAGGTTGGCGAAATCAGCAAGAAGATTGCGGTGAAGTAGTTTAGCCCTTGGAAAGAGTCAGAAGAACTGCACCGGCAAGGATAATGAATGTAGCTAGAAGCAACTTGATGCGTTCCTTGGCAGTTTTGTACTCACCAAAGACAACCACACCCCAGCATAGGTTCACCAGCAGATTCAGCTGGGTAAGGGGATAGCCAACAGCGTAGCCCAAGGCACCGCCGGCAGCAATGGGAGCGATAGCCCAGAAGCAGCCGTGCATACCAAAGACCCAGAGGGCGCCAGTGCCTACACAAATAAGGCTTGGTACCATGGGGAAGCCGAAGGACTTCTTGCGTTTCAGCGTAAGGATGCCAACAAGAACCTGGCTACCCACGAAGATGCCGATGGACGCCGGGCACATAAATTCCACGTCGGTCATCTGATGGCCGTTGACCATGACCAGATCAAGTCCATTGGTACAAGCCAACTTAAAGGGAATGAGGTAAGTACCGAAAACGAAACCGCCCAGGAAAGAGCGCCAGTTCTTGAATACAGAGCCACCGGTGGATGGCGTCAAGCGGGACAAGCCCACCAGGAAGCAGATAATCGCAGGAATGGAAAACTTGAAATCGGAGGTTTCCCCAAAGAGCAAAACCCCCGTCAAGAAGGACGACAGAATGCTTACGCCCATGGCACGAACGCCGGCGCCCGCAAGGTCTGCCTCGGCCTGCACCGCCCAGAAACTGAAGGCACCGCCGGCCACCCACAGGACACCGCAAAGCAAGCCGATGGGATTCAGGTTAAAGGTTCCCGTCACAAAGGCGATTACCAAGGAGCAGATAAGAGCGCCCGTGGTCATCATGGAAAGGAAGGACCAGGAAGAGTAGGAGGACCACTTTTTCAGGGGCACCATGTAGGAGCCGAAAATGACGATGGCGAGCAAGGCGCCGATATAGCTATTTCCCAATGCAGAACCCCGCAAAGATGGATTGTAAAACGTCTTCAGATGAAATTTCGCCGGTAATGCTCTGGAGGGCTCGACGAACGATTTGCATTTCAAAGGCTAGCAGTTCTACTGCGGGATTGGAGCGCAGCTGCGCAAGAACGCGGTCGATGCCAGCCAGAGCTTCTTCGAGGCAGGCCTTCTCACGTTCGCTGGTGATCCAGAGGTCTTCGGAATTTTCGCGATTCTTGAAAAGACGGGCGTTAAGGACGGACTTAAGTTCGGTAAGGCCCGCGCCTGTTTTGGAAGAAATGGACAAGGATTCCAGATCCTCGCCTTCGCGAGGACGACATGCAGGAATGCCGGCGCATCGGCTCTGCTCGGCGACCTTTAAATCTGCTTTGGTATAAAGAACCAAGTCCGGCGTAATACAACCTTGGATTCTATCGCCTTCGGCTCCAGAATGACGTTGTTCATGAATGATTCCAGAATGGCATTGTCCTTGGTTTGCCACATCCACCAGCAGGATTTTCAAATCGGCTTCCGCAAGAATCTGCTTACTCTTTTCCATGCTCAAGGCGTCCAGAGCGTCGGCAGCCTTTTCTGCAAGGCCCGCCGTATCCACTAGGCGGATTTCGCCACCGTCCAGGAACAGGCGGACTTCCACGAAGTCGCGGGTAGTTCCTGCAATATCGCTCACAAGAATACGGTCTTCGCCAAGCAAGGCATTCACCAAGCTAGACTTGCCCGCATTAGGGGCGCCGTACAAAACCACCAGAGGCAAGCGGCCCACTTCGGCCTTACCGCGGAAACTGTTCAGAATATCTTGCACCGACTGTCGAATGCCAACAATGCGGGTTTCCCAACCGGCGTAATCCGGATCAGCTTCTTCCTCTGCAAAATCCACATCCAGTTCAAGACGGGCGGAAACATCCTTCACTTGGGCAGTCAATGCGGCAACTTTCTTGGACAGGGCTCCACCCAGCAATCGGTGTGCATTCTCCAGTTCGGAACGATTGGCGCTGTGAATCACGTCTGCAACGGATTCCGCCTGGGTCAAGTCCATCTTTCCGTTCAAGAAGGCACGGCGGGTATATTCCCCAGGTTCAGCCAAACGAACGCCCTCAACCATGCGACAAGCCTGCAGCAGGTCACGGACAATCAGCGGGTTCCCATGAGGATAAAGTTCCAGAACATCTTCGCCAGTGTAAGAATTCGGACCTTCAAAATACAAGTAAAGCAAACTATCGATGACGGCTCCGGCGCGGCACCCATTCGGCAAAAGATTTTTGCAACCACCTGCAACATCGGCGGGCCATTTGGCCGTGCCCAGTTTTGCCATATGGGATTTTAGTCCTGCCGCGGCTTTTTCGCCAAAGAGCGCCTTGACCACATCACGAACCCGAGAGCCACTCACTCGAATGGCGGCAACGGCACTAACACCGTTTGGGGTCATGGGGGCAACGATAGTCTGATTATTCATAGACCCAAAAATAAAAAATTGAGGTTTATTTCCTAATGAAAACCAATCTTACCACCTGCCAAAACCATACCAACTACCTATTTTCTTTTTCAATAATTTATTTTTATGAATTTAAATGATACTTTTTTGCGTCATTGCCAAAAAATGATGCCCTTAGACAGCTAATTAGTTACATTCAAACATATGAGTCAATTCAAGATTATTTCTCGTCCTCTAGGTACCGTACAGTGCTTCGTTTTACAACGCGATGATGGTGCCGAATTTGAAATTCTCTCCGGCTTTGGCTGCGGTCTCAACGCCTGGCGTGTACCCAACAGTTCCGACGACGGCAAGCTCAATGATTTACTCTTCGGCTACCGCGATGGCGCAACACTGCACCAGGTAGCTCCCGATACCAACGCAGGCTGCAGGCTCACGCCCTTCCCGGGAAGAACCGCCTATGCCAAGTTCACCTGGAACGGCAACACCTACCAGCTAGAAAACAATGTAAGCTGGGCCCCCCATGCGCTCCATGGATTCCTGCAAAACAAGGAATGGCAATTCCAGAGCTTTGAAAGCGACAGCGAAAGCTGCACCGCCATTTTCACCTGCGACTGGCCCGGCGCCTACACAGGTTTCCCCTTCCCTTACCGTGCAACAAACATCGTTACCTTTACTGGCGAAACAGTCACAATCCAAGCCCGAGTAGAAAACATCGGCCAAAAGGACCTACCCTATTCCGAAGGCTGGCACCCCTACTTTATGCTGGGCGAAAAGATTGACAACCTGACATTAAGCCTTCCCGAGACAAAGCTCGCTCTTCTTGACAGTGCCGACCTCCCCACCGGAAATTTCAAGGACGACACCCGCTTTATAGGCGGCCGCAAGATTGGCGACGAATTCATCAACGACTGCCTCTGCCTCGGCGACGAATACGCCAAGGTTCTGGTAACCGAAACCCAGGACCTGACCAACAATGCCCACGTTATCCTGGACGGAACCAAGGGAACCCTGGATATTTGGCAACGTGCCGGACAGGAACAGTACAATGCTATACAGATGTACACACCTCCCGACCGTATGAGCATCGCCATCGAGCCCATGACCTCGGAACCGGACGCACTGAACCATCATCGAGGACTCATTGTGATTCCTCCTGGAGAGTCTAGAACCTTCCAGTTTGGCATGACATTCAAGCATAAGTAATCTGCCGATTTTAGCGAAAAAGGCCCGTTTTGGAGCCTTTTTGCATTTTATCACATGTTGAGATTTTTTCCAACGCTGCTTGACTAAAATGGCGTTTTCCACACGAAAACGCCATTTTTTCGTCTTTATACACGTTGAGTTTTTTTCAACGATATTACAACCTGGATGTTGATACTCTATCCTCCATTATATGGATGAGTATAGTTTTAGGTTCGGAAACTTTTATTTGGAGTGTTTATGAATCTCAAGACTCTGTTGGCCTTCGGCCTTGCAACTGCAGCAGCTTCCCAGGCCGCAATCAGCTACGCACCGGTTAACCCCAATGCAACCGATGCCGCCAAAAAACTTTACAACTTCCTGGCAACGAACTTCGGCAACCACACTATTTCCGGCGTCCAGACCGGCGATGTGGACTCCGATAAGGTAAAGTCCATGTTCGACGTCCAGGCAGTCTATGACGCAGCAGGCAAGTATCCTGCGCTGGTGGGATTTGACTTCCTGTTCGCTAACGGCGTAAAGGCCAGCGATTCCTGGTACCAGAGCTACACACAGACAGCTATCGACGCAGCCGCAGACCTTTGGGCAAACGGCGGCATTCCCGCTTTCTCCTGGCACTGGAAGGATCCTAGCCACACTATTGACGCCTTCTATACCAAGGCAGGCAACCCCAAGGAATTCACCAACTTTGACTATACCAAGGGCTTCAAGGCTGGCACCACCGAATGGGACGAAACATCCGAAACCTATAAGCAGATTGTAGAAGATATCGACGAAATCGCCATCTACTTCAAGCAACTCCAGGAAAAGGGTGCTGCAGCAATTTTCCGTCCCCTCCATGAATCTGGCGGAGCATTCTTCTGGTGGAGCGCCGTTACTGACGCCAAGGACATGCACAAGGGTGCTGAATACGCAGCCCTCTACCGTCTGGTCTACGATCGCATGGTCAAGGTCAATGGAGTCAACAACCTCATCTGGGTTTGGAACGCCCAGACCGACATCTTTGACGATGCAACCTGGAATCCGGGCGCAGAATACTATGACGTTTTCTCCGTAGATATCTACAACCCCGCTTACGACTACCAGAGCAATTCCGCCGCCTTCAAGAAGATGCAGCAGATCAACGGCGACAAAATCCTGGCTCTCTCTGAAAACGGTCCTATTCCCGATGCATCCCTGATGTACAAGGATGGTGCTGTCTGGAGCTGGAACATGCCTTGGTACGAATCCTGGGATGGTAAGTACGTCAGCAAGACCAAGAACACCGTCTGGGAAGCAAACCTGAAATCTCCTTGCGTTTACGCCCTCGAAGATATGCCCGGCTGGGACAATTACACCATCAGTAACGCTCCGGCTGCAGCATGTGAAGTTGGCTACGCCCTTGCCGACCTGGATACCGCTGTGGACCACACCATTACCTTCCCTGCAGATACTGCAACCAACGGCTACCTCATGGTTACCGCAAACGCAAGTGCCGCAGATACCGCCAAGGGCAATATCGTGATCAAGTCCGGTAAAATCGACCTTTCTACAGCAAAAGTCGTTACCCTGGAAGTGGACAACTCCAATAATGACGCTGGCGTATGGTTCACCATCGCATTCTTGACCGGCGCTCCGGATTGGGCATGGGCTCAGCCCGATGGCTGCTGGATCAATGGCGGCGAAGTCACCACTTGCAAAATTGACCTGAGCACCACCGCTAAGGACCAGGTAATCCTTGAAGGCGACGATTATACCAACTTCATGAAGAACATCAGCAAGTTCTACATTGAATTCTCCGGCGCTGCATGGTCTGGAACGTTGTTCTTTGACGATGTAAAGACTGACGCAGGCGTGGTAATCAACGACTTCAACAAAGTTGCAAAGATTACCGTCGAAGAAGGCAGCTTCGTAAAGGCAGAAATCATCGGTAGTGGCGCCCCCAACGCAATCCACCAGGTTGCAGCAGCCTCTGCAAAACTTAGCGTTCAGGGTCACAGCATCATGCTCTCCACCGTCAAGACCGGCGACGTAAACGTAGAAGTCTACGGCATGAACGGTAAGCGAATCACGACCCTCTACCACGGTGCTCTTACTGCCGGAACCCACGCCTTTGACATGACGGACCTCTCCAAGGGTCAGTTCATCGTCCGAGTAAAGGGCGCTGGCATGGATGCCGCCCAGGTAATCAAGCTTAAGTAATCTGAATTTTGTTTGGGATGTGTGCGCCGCGGATTTATTCCGCGGCGTTTTTTTTCGTTTTTCGGCAGAAATCCGGTCTCAAGTGCCCTTAAAGCGCCCCCAAAATATGACTTATTTCACATTTAAGGTTATGATAATCTTCCAAGGGAAACATTTTGCCTGCAAGTATATAGATTTTAGGGCGAAAAAAAAGGAGATTCTAATGAATAAACTGACAAAAATGGCACTTGCAGGCATGATCGCAGCAGGCACTTCCATGGCCGCCAACGGTGACGGTTACAAGATGAGCATCTGCTCTACCGACAAGTCTAAGCTTTGCCATAACAACAAGGAAATCTTCCTCAACGGAATGAACATCGCCTGGTGGAACTTCAGCCAGGACGTTGGTAAGGACGCCAACGGCAAGTTGATGACAATCGATGAAAACGCCGTACGCAAGGACCTGAAGGATCTTCGCGCCGCAGGCGGTAACTCCATTCGTTGGTGGCTTTTCACCAACAACACCATGGACCCCAGCTTTGACCCCACCACCCATTATGCCACCGGCATTGAGGAACAGACCATCAAGAACGTAGGTATGGTCCTGGACATCGCCGAAGAATACGGCATCGTGGTGGACCTCTGCCTTCTTTCCTTCGACATGATGAAGAAGGATTACAATTCCACCCACGACTGGGGCGGACGTTTCGATTTCGAAGCAAACGAATTGATTTTGAAGGACGAAGCTGCAACACAGGCTTTCATTGACAAGGCTGTGCTCCCGCTGGTAAAGGCATACAAGAATCACCCGGCACTCCTCGCCTGGGAAGTGTTTAACGAACCGGAAGGTATGACTAGCACCGAAAACTTCGGTAACGGCTGGGGCACCGAACTGGTGGACATCAAGTACATCCAGCGCGTCATCAACATGACTGCCGACGCCATCCACAAGGAAGCCCCCACCAACCTGGTTTCTAACGGTAGCGCCCGCTTTACCATGACCAGTGACAAGTGCGGTAAAAACTATTACACCGACGCCCAGCTCTTGGCTGCCGGCGAAAACAAGTATACCAAGGGTACTCTGGACTTCTACCAAGTTCATTACTATCCGGAATGGAATCCCAACAGCGCAAGTCCCTTCCACAATCCGTACAGCTACTATTTGCTGGACAAGCCTATGGTGGTTGGCGAGCTCCCGGGCGCTGACTGGACCGACGTGAACACCAGCGGTGGCAACCTGAGCCAGGATCCTGCAGGCTCCCGCCAGATGACCATTGCCGACGCCTACAAGTACGCCTTTGAAAACGGCTACTCCGGCGCAATGGGCTGGACTCTCCACGAAGAAGCCGGCAACGACTTCTACAAGGGAGCCATCTGGAGCCTTGCAAATTCTGCAGCAGCCTTGACCACCATCTACAACCTGGATTCTACCAAGGTAAAGATTAAGGACGAGGCGGTTTCTGCTGGCGGTCAGAACGGTTGGATGAAGGTTACCTACGCTAACACTGACGCAAGCGAAGGCGCAAATCTTACCTACAAGTTTACCACCAAGCTTACCGGCAATAAGGAAATTTCCTTTACCGTAAAGAACAATTCCACCCAGGATTTGCAGTACACCATGGCTCTCAAGACCAATGCAAACGACAAGCATCAGGCCTGGGGCTGGTACAACGGAAACAACTACTGTGATGTTGCCGCTGGTGAAACCGCAACCTGCACCTTCCCCGTTGCAGACTTTGCTTACTGGGAAGATGATTATCCCATTACAGAAAACCTGGGCAACCTGGCAGAAGTCATTATCAAGATGACCACTGGGGATTTCAGCGGTGAAGTTCTGATTGACAACGTTCTTGTAGACGGCGGCGCAATCGTCATCAACAACTTCGATACAGAATTCGACACTTTCTCTCCGGAACAGGCTACCATTACCAAGGTGGAAACCTACTTTGACGGAACCCCGGCAACACCGTTGTCCATCAAGGCTACTGCAGCGGTTCCTGCAGCAAAGATGAACGTGATCGGCAACCGCATCATGCTTTCTACGGCAACTATGGGCGAAACCTCTGTTGACGTATTCAGCTTGAACGGCAACCGCATTGCAACTCTGTTCCGCGGAAGCCTTTCCGCAGGCACCCACGCCTTCAACATGAGCGAAATGCCCAAGGGCCAGTACATTGTCCGCGTGAAGGGTGCTGGCATCGCCGCTACGCAGCCCGTCAAGATTAAGTAATTCGCTTTTTCTCTTTAAGATAAAGAGCCTCGGGATTCGTCTCGAGGCTTTTTTTATTAATGGTGCGAGTATTTCAACGATTTAAGCTTTTTAGAACATTCTCCCATTTTGAAAAAATGATTTTCGAATATAGATTTAAGGTGGTTTAATTAAGGAGTGTTTATGGGATTATGTTACAAAGCCCCCAAATGGGCTATCTCTTTTGCAACAGTCGCAGGAATCGTTGTTTCTGCAAATGCAGCCCCCACAAAGTACGAAGCAGAAGATCAGGAGGGCATTGCTGCCGCTGATGTCATTGCAAAAGACGGATTCTCCGGCGGAAAGTACGTAAAAGTCAGCAAGGCAATGACATTTACCGTCAAGGTGGATGAAACTGCCATGTATGACATCGAAACCAACGTGCTCATCAAGCAGTACGACTGGACAACCTCCAAGATCCAGGTTAACGGAGTTGATGTTGGTTCCATGCTGACGACACCTCGTAACTGCGACTCCGCCTATGTCGTAACTGCCTCCGCCAAGATGAAGGCTGGCGAAAATACAATTACCGTTGGCAACGATGCAATCGGTGTAGACTACATTACCGTTGGAAAACATCCCGATCCGGAATTCAACATTAGCGCCCAGCCCGTAACTCCGGGTGCTACAGAAAGCGCAATAAAGGTAAAGACCTTCCTCCGCGACAACTTCTTAAAGAAGACCATCAGCGGCATGATGATCAGCGACCAGAATTTCAACTACGATTACGGCAACATGAAGTTGCTTTCTGCCGCAGAATGCACCCCTGAAGATTCCTGCAAGTTCCTAAAGGGTGAAGACACCTGGAAGGGCCAAACCGACATCGCCGAATTCTACAAGCGCTCCGGCCACTATCCTGCCATTGGCGGTTTCGATATGCTTTTTGCCGCTGGCGGACATCACGAAGAAGGATGGTTCCGAGGCTATACCGAAAACAACCTGGTTATGACAGAAGACCTGTGGAAGATGGGTGGTATTCCCACTTACACCTGGCACTGGAAAGTTGGGCAAGACACAGTGTTCTACACCCAAGGAACGCCTGCTGGTTTCAACGACCCAGGTTGCAAAGAAGGTGTCATGGGAACTTCCGGAACCAACACCTGTTTTAACTATACCAAGGCCTTCAAGGGAGAACAGTGCAAAGAAATTGATGAGACTTCCAAGGAATACAAGGACATCGTAGCTGACGTAGACATTGTTTCCGGTTACTTCAAGCAGCTTGAAGAAAAGGGCATCGCCGTAGTATGGCGTCCTCTTCACGAAGCAAGCGGTGGCTGGTTCTGGTGGGGAGTTGCCTCTCCCGAATGCTACGTGCAGCTTTGGCGCCTTGTTTTCGACCGTATGGTAAACGTCAACAAGAACAAAAACTTGATTTGGGTCTGGAACATCAATACCGACCCCAAGCTCGGCTACGACTACTCCGCCCTCAACGGAGCCTGGTATCCAGGCGATGAGTACGTAGACATTGTTGCAGTGGATATTTACGACCCGCTGAACAACCATAATTCCGCAGCCAATTACTGGAACAAGATTATTGAAGAAGTGGGCACCAACAAGATGATTGCACTCAGCGAAAACGGCGCCATTCCCGACATTGACAGCATTGCCGAAGACAAATCCTATTGGAGCTACTGGATGACCTGGAGCCAGACCTGGAGTGGAAACTTTCTGGAAAAGACCCCTGCCGACATGTGGAAGCGCAATCTTGATGATGAGCGCATTATTGCCCTCGACGATATGCCGGGCTGGGAAAACGTAAAGGCAGATCCCAGCGACATCATCACTCGCCGTCATGCAACCTTCAATACAAATAAATTAACAGCATCTGTTCGTGGCAAGATCCTGCAACTTTCAGTTCCTGTTTCTGAATACGGGTCAGTGGATATTTTTGACATGCAGGGAAACCGAGTCGCAAGCCTGTTCAAGGGTAACATTCCTGCAGGAACAATGCAGTTTAGCCTAGAACCCTTGGCCAACGGAAACTACATCATCCGCGCTAGGTCAAATTCCGCTTCCATGCAGCAAACGATCCGCATCAGATAGCAAGCTGTCACAGCACTTTGAATGTTACAAAACGCAGGTTTCGGCCTGCGTTTTCTATATTTTAAGCATGTCTGAAAAACATCCTCTTTACTTTACTATCCACGGCCACTTCTATCAGCCGCCCCGCGAAAATCCTTGGACTGGTGTTATCGAAAACCAGCCCAGCGCACGCCCCAACCATGACTGGAACGACCGCATTGCAAGCCAGTGCTACAGTCCTAACTCCGCAAGCCGAATTCTTTCCCCTAACGGCCGCATCGTAGATATCGTAAACAACTACGACTTCATGAGTTTCAACATGGGTCCCACCCTCATGGGATGGATTCGCACCCATACTCCCGAAACCTACAAGCGCATCCAGGAAGCTGACAAGCGCAGCATGGAACGTTTGAACGGTCATGGCAACGCCATTGCCCAGGTCTACAACCATATCATCATGCCCCTTGCCTCTGCAGAAGACAAGAAGACCCAGATTCGCTGGGGCATTGAAGACTTCAAGTTCCACTTCGGACGTATGCCCGAGGCCATGTGGTTGGCAGAAACCGCCATCAATATGGAAACGGTGGTGGAACTGATCAAGGCTGGCATCAAGTTTACCATTCTCTCCCCCACCCAGGCAGATTCCTTCCGCGCCTTGGCAGAAGATGGTTCCGCCAAGGATGGCGAATGGCAGGGTTGCGCAAACACCGATATCGACACCACCCGCCCCTACCGCATCTATCCCCGCGATAAGGAAGGTAACCTTGTCTGTGACGGTTACCTGGATGTATTCTTCTACAATCCCTGGCTTTCCTCTGCAGTAGGCTTTGAACATCTGCTCCGCGACGCAGGCACCTTCGGTCGCCGCATCAAGGACGCCTGGGATGAGAACCGGGTCGATCCGCAGTTGGTCAGCATTGGTACCGATGGCGAATCCTACGGCCACCACGAGCCCTTCGGCGACATGTGCGCCGCATGGCTCTACAACCATTACGCCCCCGAAAACAACATGGTGCCGGTAAACTACGGCTGGTTCCTGGAAAAGTTCCCGCCTAAGCACGAAGTCCTCCTCAAGAACTTCCATAGCGAAGGTTGTGCGTGGAGCTGCGCCCACGGTGTTGGCCGTTGGTACCGCGATTGCGGTTGCTCCACCGGCGGCGGCCCCGATTGGAACCAGAAGTGGCGCGGATCTCTCCGCGACGCCATGAACCACCTGAAGAAGCTTGCAGACGACGTCTTTGTCCGTGAGTTCGCAAAGATTTCCAACGTAAATCCCTGGGATGCACGAAACAACTACGTGCAGACCCTGGTGGCTCCCGAAGACAAGAAGCGAGTCAAGGATTTCCTCGCCGCCACAGTCAAGGCTCCCGAAAACGAGGAAATGTGCGCCAAGGCAATCCGCCTTCTGGAAATCCAGAAGTTCTGCCTGTTCAGCTTCACTAGCTGTGGTTGGTTCTTCAATGATATCGAAGGCTTGGAACCTGTGCAGAACATGCGCTACGCCCTGCGCGCCATGGAACTGCTGGAACCGTTCCTCCCCCGCGACCACCATATCCGTAACCAGTTCCTGAGTATCCTGGGACGCGCCACCAGTAACGAGCACAAGTGGAATGGTGCAGAAGTATTTACCCGTTACGCAGAAGAACAGGTGCCCGTTGTTGTTAAGCAGATGGCTGAACGCGCCGCCATCTTCCACTTGAACTTGGAAGAAGGCTACGACAACGCAGACGATCGCATGACCGCAACCAAGATTGCAAGCAACGACAATCAAACTCTGGTCCGCGCCGAATACAAGGACAAGATGATTGGAGAATCCCGCATTGCCTCCGTTCTGGTCATTACCGACAGCCTCGGCCGAATCAACATCGTTGTGGCTGACGGCGAGAACGACAAGAACGAATTGAAGTTCACAAGCAATCCCAACATGAGCACAGAGGAACTCCAGAGCGAATATCCCACAGCCTATGTGGTCCGCATGCGTGACCTAATGAGCGACTCCCTCCGTCGTATCAACCAGATTACCACCCGCAAGGACTTGACCTCCATTACCAAGTCCTTCTCCAGCTTCGCCCTGTCCCACGGTCTTTCTATCGACAGTTTGGCCGACCCCGACCATACCCTGCCCGATACCCTGCGCAAGATCCTGTCTCTTGAAATCAACTCCAAGATTCATCACATGGCTCTCCAGTACCTGAAGAAGGACGACAAGAACCTCTTTGATGAAATCCAGGACTTGATTGACGAAGCAAAGCGCCTGGAAACCACTTTCAGCTTTGGTGGCACCGGACGAATCTTCTTCGCAAGACTTTGCGAACTGATCGACGCAGTGTCTACCAAGTACAGCAAGGCTACCGTAGACCATATCACCGGCCTCATTACGGTAGCAGACTGGCTCCAGCTTGGCATCGACAAGACCAGCCTCGAAAACAAGGTGTTCCCCTTCTACAAGGAATACCTGAAGGATACTGCCGGCAATCTTTCCGGTCTTAAGCCCATGTTCAGCTGGTTGAACTTCGAGGTATAGCGTGTACAGAATGTCCCAAAAGCCGATGATTACGGCTGAACAAATTCAAAAGAGAATCCGCGAACTGGCAGCAGGCATCGCGGCATCCTATGAATTTGACGTAATCCTTTCGGCTCTTACCGGGGCATACATGTTTACCGCCGACTTAAGCCGCGCCTTGGCAAAGCCGCAAATCCGTATCGCTTTCATCAAGGCATCGAGCTATGGAGACGGCACGGAATCCAGCGGCCAAATCAAGGTCTCTGGGCTCGAGAAGATTGACCTCAAGGGAAAGCGCGTCCTTCTGGTTGACGACATCTTGGACACAGGCAACACTATGTTCGCCCTGACGCACATGCTGAAGGATACAGGTGTAGCCGAAGTCCGGACATGCGTCCTGATGAACAAGGAAGAGCGACGCACAGCAAATATCCACGCGGACTTCGTCGGCTTTGAGATCAAGAATGAATTCGTCGTGGGCTACGGTTTGGACTATGCGGAAGAATACCGAACCCTGCCCGACATTTGGACCCTGGAAGAAACCTAAGCGCTTTAGCTTGATATTTGAGAGAGATTCATGGCTAATAACGATTTAGATGACGTAAGGCTACACGCCACACAAACCATTGAGGCCGTAGGTCGCAGCTACAGCAAAATCAGCCGCGGCAAGCGTTTCTTGATAAACCTGCTTGTTTGTCTTGTATTTTTTGTCATAGGCTTCATCACCTGCAGTGTCATGAACAGCGTTCCTACCCAGGGAGCCATTGAAAAGGTTGCCGCCCAGCCGGACTTGCCTAACAAGTGCAAGTACCGCTACGACCGAGCCATGGAATACGCCATCATGCATGAATGCGTATTTGCCCAAGGCACTCCCCGAAATGACAACACGCTTATTCAACGAATCAACTACTGTACCTGCGCATTAGAAAGCGTCCAAAAGAAAAAGCCTTACCAGAAGATGTTCGAGAACAACCTGGTAGACTTCACCTTCAAGATCCGCGAAGAAAACCTCTGCCAGGAAAACAAGGTCATCCCCACTCTCGATGCCGACGAATCCAAGGATAAAAAATGACCATAAGCGAAATAGAAGAATCTATCCGTGAAGAGGCCGAAGCTCTCATCAAGACAGAGCCGCTGTCTGTATTGATGATCAACGAGCAGGTTCTTTCTCGCCACAGTTTCGGAGAAATGCTCTCCGTCACCTTGTCCTGTCAGCTGGCCGGAGAGGTCATTGACCGCAATGAACTGGAAAAGATGTTCAACGCACTTTACCAGAAGTATCCGGAACTGCTGACCAGTGCCGCCAAGGACCTTCACGCCACTGTGATGCGTGACCCGGCATGTACCAGCTATCTGGAGCCCATGCTTTTCTTCAAGGGATTCCAGGGTCTGCAGGCCTACCGCGTAGCGCATATCCTTTGGGAAGAAAACCGATCCTTCCCCGCCAAGATGCTGCAGAGCATTATCAGCCGTAAGTTCGGCATGGACATCCATCCTGCGGCAAAAATCGGTTACGGCATTCTGGTAGACCACGCAACTAACATCGTGATTGGCGAAACAGCAATCGTCGGCAACAACGTATCCTTCCTCCATGGCGTAACCTTGGGCGGTACCGGCAACGAAGTTGGCGATCGTCATCCCAAGATTGGCAACGGAGTCATGTTAGGCGCCCACGCTCAATTGCTGGGAAACATCCATATCGGCGATGGAGCAAAGATTGGCGCCGGAGCCGTTGTTGTTGGCGACGTTCCTGCACATACAACCTACGCAGGGGTCCCCGCTGTTCAGGTCGGCCGTCCTCACGACGAAATGCCAAGCTTCAACATGCAGCAAGACTTTACTAGAGATGCTTAAGAATGAACAGTGAACAATGAAGAATGAACAATTGTGATAATGGCGCCTTCGGCGCTTTATAATGTTACGGCTTTGCCGTCTTTTATCAAAATTGTTAACTGTTAACTATTCATTGTTAATTCATATCTATGACAAAGAAAGATCGAATCGCCTTTATTACTCAGAAATTAGACGAGCTGTTTCCCGACCCGCCCATTCCACTGAATTATCGCGACCCTTTCACGCTTCTTGTCGCTGTGGCACTCAGCGCCCAATGTACGGACGCCCGCGTCAACCTGGTAACCGCAGAACTTTTCAAAGTTGCAGATACTCCAGCCAAGATGGTTTCCCTCGGTGTAGAAAAGATTGCAGAATACATCAAGACCTGCGGACTTTACCAGAACAAGAGCAAAAACATCTTTAAACTCTCGCAAATTCTCGTGGAAAAATACGGCGGAGAAGTTCCCCGTACCTTTGAAGAACTGGAAGCCCTCCCCGGCGTCGGTCACAAGACCGCAAGCGTCATGATGATTCATGCCTTCAAGATTCCAGCCTTCCCTGTAGATACGCACATTCATCGCCTGGCGGCCCGCTGGGGACTTTCTGACGGCAGCTCCGTAGAACGCACAGAAGCCGATCTAAAAAAAGTCTTCCCGAAGGAAGACTGGGAAAAGAAGCATTTGCAAATTATCTTATTCGGCCGCACCTACTGCAAGGCCATGGGCCATAAAGTGGATCAGTGTCCAATCTGCAGCATCGTAGGATGTAAGGCCAAATAGAAAACGAGCGTTTCCGCTCGTCTTTCTTTTTTAAGCCTTACTTGTTCTTCAACAATTCATCGAAGTAGCAGATAGTCTTTTCAAGGCCCTTACGCAAAGGAATGGTGGGTTCCCAGCCTAAGGCGCTCTTAGCCAAGTCAATGTTGGGGCGGCGCATCTTCGGGTCGTCACCAGGCAGCGGCTGATAAACAATCTTGCTCTTGGAACCAGTCAGGTCCAAAACTTCCTTGGCAAGCTCCAGCATGGTAAATTCACCAGGGTTGCCAATATTCACAGGTCCAATAATCTGTTCCTGGTTCATCATACGCACAAAGCCTTCGATGAGGTCGTCCACATAACAGAAACTGCGGGTCTGGGAGCCATCACCGTAAATAGTAATGTCTTCGCCCTGCAAAGCCTGCACAATAAAGTTGCTTACGACACGGCCATCATTAGGAAGCATGCGGGGGCCATAGGTATTGAAAATACGGACAATGCGAATATCCACATTGTTCTGGCGATGGTAATCCATAAACAGAGTTTCAGCCACGCGCTTTCCTTCGTCGTAGCAGCTACGGATTCCGATGGGATTCACGTTTCCCCAGTAGTCTTCAGTCTGCGGGTGAATTGCAGGATCGCCGTAAACCTCGCTGGTGCTAGCCTGCAAAATGCGAGCATGGACTCGTTTGGCGAGGCCAAGCATGTTGATTGCGCCCATGACACTGGTCTTAATCGTCTTTACCGGATTGTACTGATAATGCACCGGGCTTGCGGGGCAAGCCAAGTTAAAGATACGATCCACTTCCAGAAGGATAGGTTCCGTCACGTCATGGCGAATCAGTTCAAAGCTGCGATTGTCACGCAGGTGCGCCACATTGGCCATGCGGCCCGTGAAATAGTTATCAAGACAAATAACTTCGTGACCATCATTCAGGAGACGTTCACAAAGATGACTTCCTAAAAATCCAGCACCACCAGTTACCAAGCAACGCATAGCCAGCTCCTTTATTCTTCTTCGCTGTCCCGGGTCTCATCCGCAGAAGCAGCAACATTTCCGTTCACGGCAACAAGGCGAATACCTCGCAATGTAAGGAACGGATCGTACTTGTCAATCAAAGTCGTGCGGCGAGCAATCATCTTGCCCCAGCCTCCGGTAGCATAAACCGGCAAATCCTCACAACCGACTTCCTTCTTGATCTTACCAATCAAGAATTCCAACTGAGCCAAAAATCCAAACAAAAGTCCTGCACGGATGGCATCGTCTGTATTATCCGCCACCACGTTTTCTGGCCACTCGATGGTCACCGGCAATAGCCTTGCCGCCTTTTCAGTCAAGGCATCCAAACTTGCATTAATACCAGGAATGATCACACCACCGGCAAAGGCACCATCTTTCAGCACATCGAAAGTCGTCGCAGTGCCCATATCCACGATAATGGAATTCTTGAAACCTTCCTCGCGCATTGCAATCACATTGCACAAGCGGTCCGCACCAGCCATGGATGGATTCTGGTAATCAATTTTCAGACCGAGGCAATTCTTGGCGTTTACCACTTGCACATGCTTTTTCAGCAGGGAATCAAGAGCCTTGATCCACGGGCGTTCCAAGGCAGGCACCACAGTAGAAAGCCCCACATGGGCAATTTCACTTGGCTTAATCTTGGAAAAACCAAGAAGACCACCCACCTTGTTCATCACTTCATCGGAAGTGGTTTCCTTACGGGTAGTAAGACGCCAATAATCCACCACCTTGGTACCTTTGAAAATACCAAGAACTGTATGGGTATTACCAACGTCAACAACAAGCGTTACAGAATCAGCGATGTTTTCTTTTTCTACAGTCATCTTGCTACAAATAATCTTAATGAAGTATGAAGGATTAAGAATTAAAAATGTTTATAATGACGCTTCGCGTCTTTTACTTATGCCGCAGGCATCATTCTTTTCATTCTTCATATTTCACTATTCACTTTTCACTGCGTAACTTGTTCGCCCTAAATTCTCATGGAAATATCAAGAGCCTTCACGCTGTGGGTCAATGCACCTACAGAAATGAAGTCCAGGCCCAAAGTTGCGATTTCCTTAGCACGTTCCAGAGTCATGTTGCCGGAACCTTCCACCAGGCACTTGTCGCCGCTTTCCTTGATGATCTTCAAGGCTTCTGCCATGGTCTCGTTGCTCATGTTGTCCAGCATGATGACGTCAACGCCCTTGTTCAAGAGTGCGCGGAGCTGATCGAAAGTTTCCACTTCCATTTCAACCATGAGGTTCTGGGTGTTATTCTTCTTGACAACAGCCAGGGCTTCAAGAACACCGCCTGCAGCGGCAATGTGATTGTCCTTCACCAGCACCATGTCAAAAAGACCCATGCGATGATTGGAACCGCCGCCCACGCGAACGGCATACTTCTGCAAGGTACGGAAACCGGGAACAGTCTTACGGGTATCGAGAACCTTGGTCTTGCCACCCTTCAAGGCTTCCTGGAAAGTGTGGGCCACAGTCGCCACACCGGAAAGCTGCTGGATGAAGTTCAACAAGGTACGTTCACCAGTCAGAAGTTCATGGGTGGTACCATCCATTTCCGCAATCAGATCGCCCTTCTTCACCACGTCACCATCCTTCTTGTGGAGGGTCACGGTTGCATTTGCCTTCATTTCCTTGAACACCAGTTCAATAATGGGAAGGCCAGCGAGAACGCCATCTTCCTTGGCAATAAGACGGGCATGCTGCTTTTGGTCGGCAGGAATGGTCCACATGCTGGTCACGTCGCCAGTACGGACATCTTCGGCCAAAGCCAAACGGATCATGGTCAAAGCATCTTCTGTAGGAAATACCGGAGTAGAATTATCACCGTACATACTTATTCATCCTTATAAAACATCAAGTCAAATTAACAATTAACAGTTAACAATGAACAATGATTACAAAGGCCTTCGCGCATTATTATTACATGCCGTAGGCATGATTATCCAATTGTTAATTGTTCATTTTTCATTATTCATTAGTAGCAACAAACTCTGTTTGTTGCTACTGAGCGCCCTTTCCTGTTAAAACAACATAGACTGTACGAACAAGAATCTGGAAATCCAACAACAGGCTCATATTCTCGTAGTAGTACATATCATATTGGAGCTTAATCTTCACATCTTCAGTGCTGGTATCATAGTGATGGCACACCTGAGCCCAGCCTGTAAGGCCTGGCTTCATTTTCAAGCGGCTGATATAGAAGGGAATCTGTTCACGAAGCTTTCCAATAAACACAGCACGTTCAGGACGAGGCCCAACCATGCTCATATCACCCTTCAGCACACAAAGAATCTGAGGAAGTTCATCGATACGAGTCTTGCGGAGGAACTTGCCGATACCTGTAATGCGGGGGTCATCCTTGGTTGCCCACTGAGCACCAAATTTTTCCGCATCGGTTCGCATAGTACGGAACTTGTACACCATGAACGGCTTGCCATACAAGCCAATTCGTTCCTGGGAATAGAAGATGGGACCACGGTCGTAAAGCTTAATCGCAATGGCAGCAAAAAGGCAAACCGGCAAGGAACAGATCCCGAGGAAAGCACCAAACAGAATATCGATAATGCGCTTTACGCGAACCTGCCAAGGCGGCATGGTAAAGGGGAACAGTTCCTGAAGTTCAAAACCATAAACCAGGTTGGCCTTAAACTGTCCATTGACTACACCATAAAGTTCCGGAACCAAATAAATATGCAACGGATTCTCGCAAATCCAAACCAGGATACGCATAATTTCCTGAGGGGAATTGCTTTCGTGCGCAATAATAATACCCGTAACCTTCAGCTTTTTAATCAAAGCCGGAAGATCCGCATACTTGCCCAAAACCGGCACACCAGCAAATTCATGATCCATCACCTGGAAACGTTCATCGACAAAGCCAATGACACGCTGTCCCCGTTCCGGATTCTTTGCAAGAGCTTCGGCAATCTTTCGACCAGACTCAGTTGCACCAAGAACAAGAATGTTGTTCGCACCATAGCCAAGACGAAGCAAACCTCGCAGGCAAGTGTAGATCAACATACGTAGGAGGACTACAAGACAGAGAGAGAATCCGCCGTAGATAAAGATCCATGGGAAGCGGGATCCATAAAGATAACCACTGCTCAACGGTTCATTGGAAAAAACCTTCCCTATGAACTCGGCTCCGAAGAGGCAGACGATTACAAGAACGATTCCCAAGGCAACCGCGCGAAGAACCCTAAGAATCTGGTGGGTTCTAGATTGCAATAGCCAAGAACGGTAAAGACCAGCACAGGTAAAAAGGACAAGCCAGCCAATATTCAATACAAGACCCATGTGGTAGTATTCCGCAAAAGCCTTGTTGGGGTCAAACTTGTCTACAATCCAACCGCTGTGAAACTGAACCCAAAACGCCAAGCCAAAGCAAATGGACAAAGCAACGAAGTCCGACAGGACCACGAGAACTCGTTCCAATGTGGTAGCTCGAATCATATCTACACCAACTCTACAAGATTCAAACAGGGGTCGGCTGTACCGACCCCGTCTACATTAAGCCAAGAAACGGATAACCTGGCTCTTTTCCACGATTTCAGCCAGGGCGTCGATGGCATCCACAGCCTTCTGAGCCTTGCTGTCCTGGGTGTTTTCGGTAATGACAACCACAGAAACCTTACCCGGATCCTTGACGTTCTTCTGGATAATGGTTTCGATGGAAATGTTGTTGTCGGCAAGAATCTTGGTAATCTTGGCGAGAACACCGCAAGCGTCACGGGAAGTAAAGCGCAGGTAGTAGCGGGCGCTGGTTTCGGAAATGGGAACCAGGGTCGCAGAATTTTCAACGTTGAACCAGCCCATGGGGAGAGCCTTGCGAGAACCGCAATCGGTGGAGCGGGCCAGGGAAACCAGGTCGGCTACAACGGCGGAAGCGGTGGGCAGACGACCAGCGCCAGCGCCGGTCTGCAGGGTTTCGCCCAGGTTGTCGCACTGCAGATAGACGGCGTTCAGAACGCGGTTTACGCTGGACAGCTGGTGTTCCATGGGAACCAGGCACGGATGGACGCGGGCATCCACGCGGTCACCTTCGCGGCGGTAAATGCCCAGGAGCTTAACGCAGCAGCCAAGTTCCTTGGCGATGGCGATATCCTGGGCGGTAATCTTGGAAATGCCGGTAACGTGAATCTTTTCGAAGTCTACGCGATGGCCGCTGCAGAGAGATGCCAGCAAGGCAGTCTTGTGGGCGGAGTCGATACCTTCGATATCGAAGGTGGGGTCAGCTTCGGCAAAACCCAGACGCTGGGCATCCTTCAGAACCACGTCGAAGTCCAGGCCTTCTTCTGCCATACGGGAAAGGATGTAGTTACAGGTGCCGTTAATGATGCAGCTCAAGTTTTCAACGGTAGAACCCAGGAGACCTTCCTGAAGGCTACGGATAATAGGAATGCCACCGCCCACAGCAGCTTCGAACAGAACATGCAGGCCCTTCTTAGCAGCCAGGGGGAAGATTTCGTGACCGTACTTGGCCAACAAAGCCTTGTTTGCGGTAACAACATGCTTGCCACTTTCGAGAGCAGCAAGGATCCACTTGCGAGGCATATTATAGCCACCTGCAAGTTCCACCAGCACATCGATATCGTTGGAAGCGATCATCTCGTCTGCGTTTGTAGAAGTCTTGTAACCCTTAGCCTTGAAAGGAGCCACTTCTTCGTCGGACTTGGCACAAATGCATGCCAGTTCCATTTCGACGCCGAGCTTTTCCTTGTATTCAGCAATCTTCTGTTCCAAAATCTGAATAACGCCACCACCGACGGTACCAGTACCAATAAGACCAATGCGCAACATGAGCGCCTCCATTTTAAAATTTTACGGGGAAAAGGTAGAAAAATAACCAAACCCATAACGAGCACCCTATATATAAAGGCCAATCAATCAGCTCATTCTTAACGCGCACACTAAATTGCACAAATGAGCATTAAAGTAAACATTCTTCATTCTTCATTCTTCATTCTTCATTCTTCATTCTTCATTCTTCATTCT